>JAFRPB010000117.1 GCA_017429345.1 Clostridia bacterium
ATCCCGATAAATCAGAATTTTTTACGGCCTCGGAGGGGTCCGTTTTTTTTGCGTTGCGTTTTGTACCTTGATTACGGGAGATATGACGGGATAGAATAAAAAGCGATGAAAAGACGGAAATACGCATTTTCGGCGTGATGATTTTCCGGTTTTACGCGTCTAATAATAAAAGAACAAAGGAAAAAAACGGATGAGCATAAAGCTCGGGCGCGTAGCGGACAAAAAGACGCCCCGATCGGTTTTCATGAAAGAAAAGAGGAAGAAGAAAATGAAAAGGATGAAAAGAAATCTCGCCGTGCTTCTCGCATTGGTAATATCGTGCGGATGCTTCCGTTTCGCTTACGCGGCGGACAAGCCGGATCTTTCGTTCAGCGTAACCGCGTTTTCGGGCGCGCGGAAAACCGCTGTTTCTCTCTGGCAGGGAGAAGATCATATCTGTTATTTATTCCTGCCCGCATATTGCAATACAGAAGAACTGACCGTTCGCTGCGCCGCGGCGCAAAGACTGAAAATTGACGGAATCGAAATCAAAGACGGCGGAAAAACCGATGCTTTTACCGTCGGCGACCATACGCTGACCGTTGACGGTAAAACTCTCAGGCTGCGCGTTCTGCAATCCGCCGGGCTTCCGGCCGTTTGGCTTGAAACCGAATCCGGATCCATGGATTATATTCGCGAAAACAAAAATAATAAAGAAAGAGGGACTTTTACGCTGGCGGATCGGGGGAAGATCGTTTTTGACGGTCTGGAACTGAAATCCGTCAAAGGCCGCGGCAACTCCACCTGGGAGGCGGACAAAAAACCGCTGAACATCAAATTCGCGGAAAAGACGGATGTTCTCGGCATGGGAAAGGCAAAAAAATGGTCGCTGCTCGCGAACCATTTCGACGCTTCTCTGCTTCGTAATTCTCTGGCGCTGAATATCGCCGAAGCGATCGGTCTGCCGTATACGCCCTCGTATCGCATGGTCGATCTATACGTCAACGGCGAGTATCAGGGCAATTATATTATTGTTGAAAGCGTCGAGGTCGGAAAGACGCGCGTCGATATCACCGATCCGGAAGAAGCGAATGAAGAAGCAAATCCCGGGGTGGATATCGAAAACGCGAAGCGCGGCGGGGTTAATTCGAGCACAGCGAAAAACAGCCGCAAATGGGTCGAGATAAACGCGCCGGCGGACGTGACGGGCGGTTATCTTCTTGAAACGGAGATCATGAACCGTTATTCGGCCGAGGTCAGCGGTTTTGTTACCGAACACGGGCAGCCGGTCATACTGAAAAGTCCCGAATATGCCGCGAAAAAAGAAGTCGACTACATAGCGGATCTTTTTGCGGATATCGAACGGGCCCTCTATGCCGCGGACGGATATAATCCGAAAGGCGTTTATTATGCCGATTATTTCGACATGGACTCGCTTGTAAAATACTATATTCTCACGGAATACACATTTCACCGGGACGCGGGACAGTCGAGCTGTTATTTCTATAAGGACGCGGGCGAGACCGTCCTGCACGCAGGACCGGCATGGGATTTTGATCTTTCCATGGGAAATACGCGCTACGGCGGCCATCTGCCGTTCAGCGTCAGCGACGCTTCGGTCTGGTGGGCGAACGCCGTGTTCTATAACTATGAGGAAGGACAGGTCCTTACGGTATTCAACCTGCTGTACCGTCATGAGGATTTTCGCGCGCTCGTCTGCAAATACTGGCAAACGCTTTGCGCGCCGATCTTATCCGAGCTCGCAATGCTTCCCGATATGATCGAACAGACCGTACCCTCTGCGATCATGAACGCGTTCCGCTGGGATCTGCTCTCCGGAGACTCCGTAACGGAGAAGGAAAAAGCATATCGGAGCGCCGCCGATATCCTGACGGATTTTACTTCCGACAGATTCATCGCGCTGAATAAGGGCTTCGGCGAGAACTCCGCGATGGTATACTACGACGCGAACGGCGGCCGCGGGCTGCTCTCAAACGGGATGATGCTGTCCGTGGGTGACAGGGTGACGCTGCGAAATATTGACGACAAAGTCACGCCGGTTTCCGCGCCCGCCGAGGGTTATCTGTTTTCCGGATGGAGTACGGCAAAAAACGGCGGCAAGCTGTATCAGCCCGGCGAAAGCGTTGAATTGACGGGTAAAACCACCGTATTCTACGCGCAATGGAAAAAAGCCTCTCCTGCGTCGGAACCGGCGAGCGATTCAACAACAGAGATCCCGACGACCGATGCGCCGGCGACGACCGAAGCCCCGATTACGACCGAAGCGCCGACAAAAAATGAACCTGAAACGACGAAGCCGCAATTTGCCGCGGGAGATATAAACGCCGACGGCAGAGTGAACGCCGCCGACGCGCGCCTTGCGTTAAGAGCCGCCGCAAGGCTGCAGCGTTTGTCGGAAGATCGGATAAAGTTTGCGGATATGGATTCGGACGGTAAGATCAGATCTTCGGACGCGCGGATCATTCTCAGAATCGCCGCAGGATTAAGGACATGATCACAGGGCGATTGTGCGGACCCTCTGCGGGTCCGCTGTTTTTGTATTCAAATTCTGATTTATCGGGATGTTTCCTGCGGTGTTTGGCATACATGGTAGCACGGCAGACCTCTGCCGTTTCGTGCGGCGCTGCGGGTATGTGCAGGCTTGCCTGTGCATACCCCGGCGACGTACGACGCAATAAAAATCGATCTCGGTCAAC
>JAFRPB010000118.1 GCA_017429345.1 Clostridia bacterium
GTGAAATGTGAAATGTGAAATGAAAACCGAAAACCGGGAACCGGGAACGATAATCTTACACCTTACATCCTGCACCCAACACGCAAAACACAACACGCAACACGCAATATGCAAAACAATTTTGAAAGGATGATATACAATGAACTACCCGAAGATCGGTATCCGGCCCATTATTGACGGAAGATGGGGCGGCATCCGTGAAAGCCTCGAAGAAAAGACCATGAATCTGGCCAAATCTGCAAAGGCGCTGATCGAAAGCGAGCTTCGTTACAGAGACGGCACGCCCGCGCAGTGCGTGATCTCGCCCTGCACGATCGGCGGCGGCGCGGAAGCGGCAAGATGCGCAGACTACTTCTCAACGCAGAACGTCGTCGCCACGCTCTCCGTCACGCCCTGCTGGTGCTACGGCAGCGAAACGATGGATCTTGACCCGAACACCGTCAAAGCGGTCTGGGGCTTCAACGGCACCGAGCGTCCCGGCGCGGTCTATCTCGCCGCGGCGATGGCGGCGCACGCCCAGAAGGGTCTGCCCGCTTTCTCGATCTACGGTCACGACGTACAGGACGTCACCGACAACACGATCCCCGACGACGTGCGCGAAAAGCTGCTGCGCTTCGCGAAGGGCGCGCTCGCGGTCGGCCAGATGAAGGGCAAGACCTACGTCAGCATCGGCAACGTCTCCATGGGCATCGCCGGCAGCTACTGCGACGCCGATTTCTTCCAGAAATACCTCGGCATCCGCACCGAGTGGGTCGACATGGTCGAGGTGCGCCGCCGCGCGGAAAACGGTATCTATGATCACGAGGAGTTTGAAAAGGCGCTCGCGTGGGTCAAGGCGAACTGCAAAGAGGGCTTCGACAAGAACGAGGACCACAAGCACTCCCGCGAAAGAAAGGACTGGGAATGGGAATACAGCGTGAAAATGACGCTGATCGCCCGCGATCTCATGCTCGGCAACCCGAAGCTGAACGATATCCGGCCCGACAAAAAGTCAAAAGAGGAATCCTGGCTGCTCGACGACGGCTGGCATGAGGAAGCGCTCGGCAAGAACGCGATCATGTCCGGCTTCCAGGGACAGCGGCAGTGGACCGACTATATGCCCAACGCCGATTTCACCGAGGCGATCATGAACACAAGCTTCGACTGGAACGGCAAAAAAGAACCGCTGACCTTCGCAACGGAAAACGACGGCCTCAACGGCGCCGCGATGCTGCTCAACAAGCTGCTGAACAACCGCGCCTGCATGTTCTCGGATATCCGCACCTACTGGAGCCCCGACGCCGTGGAGCGTGTGACGGGCCTGCGTCCCGAGGGCAAAGCCGCGAACGGCTTCATTCACCTGATCAACTCCGGCGCGACCTGCCTTGACGCGACGGGCGTCTGCAAAAACGAAAAGGGCGAACCGCTGATGAAGCAGTGGTGGGACGTCACCGACGAAGACATCAAGGCGATGCTCGAAGCCACCGACTGGTGCCCGGGCGACAACCTGTATTTCAGAGGCGGCGGCTTCAGCTCCCACTTCAAGACCCTTGCGGAAATGCCCGCGACGATGGTCCGTATGAACCTCGTGAACGGTCTCGGCCCGATCCTTCAGATCGCGGAGGGCTATACCGTAACGCTGCCCGACGAGATCCACAATGTGCTCGATCAGCGCACCGACCCGACTTGGCCGACCACCTGGTTCGCGCCGCGTCTGACCGGCAAAGGCGCGTTCAAGGACGTGTATTCCGTCATGGCGAACTGGGGCGCGAACCACGGCGCGATCACCTACGGCCATATCGGCGCGGATCTTATTACGCTCGCGAGCATGCTGCGCATTCCCGTCGCGCTGCATAACGTGGACGACGGCGATATCTTCCGCCCGCACGCATGGGGCGCGTTCGGAACCAAGGATCTCGAGGGTGCCGATTACAGAGCCTGCAGCAACTACGGTCCTCTGTATAAATAACGTCCGAGAAAAATAATATAAAAAGAGTCCGGTAAAACATCGTTTTTTTCGGACTCTTTTTTTAGTATAATATACTATATATATTTAATATATAATATTGATTTTCAAATATATTTATGCTATAATTTAAAGAGCTATATTATCATATTATAAGTTTCGAAAGGATGTTCGGTAATGGACTCATTCAACGATATTTTTTTACAGGTCCTTGCCCTTTGCAAAAATGATTCCACCCTCGCGGAAGCAACCTATAATCTCTTTTTCTCCGATCTGTCTCCCGTGGATTTCGATATGGTCACGGGTAAGGTCACGCTTTCCTCTCCTTCCGGATTTAAACAGCAGCTCGTTCAGCAAAAATACGCGTCGATGATTGCCGAAAAATTCAAGCAGATCCTCGGCTTTGACGTAAATATAGAGATCATTTCGAAAAGCGACGCGGATGAAGCGGAAATAACGGAGGAGCCCTCGGGGGATTCCAGCGATAAATTCACCTTTGACAACTTCGTCGTGGGTTCCGGCAATCAGTTCGCTTACGCCGCCTGCCAGCGCGTAGCGGCCTCTCCCGGAACGGTTTACAACCCGTTGTTCATTTACGGCCGTTCCGGTCTTGGAAAGACCCATCTTCTCCTCGCGATCCAGAACGAGATCCTGCGCACAAACCCGAACGCCTCCATCCGTTATACGACAAGTGAAAACTTCTCAAACGACATGGTCGCATATCTCGCGCAGAAGAATATGGAAGAATTTCATAACAAATACAGAAAAATCGACGTTCTGCTGATCGACGACGTGCAGTTTCTTCAGAATAAAATGGGATTTCAGGAAGAATTTTTCCATACCTTCAACGCTCTGACGCAGGTTAATCATCAGATCATCATCACGTCCGACCGGCCTCCGAAAGAAATCGATACGCTGACCGACCGTCTTCGCAGCCGGTTTGAAAGCGGCCTTCTCGCCGATATCCAACCGCCGGATATTGAAACAAGGACCGCGATCGTGAAGAAAAAAGCGCAGCAGTACGGGCTGAATATTCCGACGCCTGTCGCCGAATTCATCGCGAATAAGCTGAAAAGCAATATCAGGCAGTTGGAGGGCGCCGTTAAAAAACTTTCGGCAAGAGCTTCCCTGACGGGCAAAAACGGAGAAGTTACGCTGGATATGGCGGAGGCGGCGATCAGAGACGTTCAGACCGATAATATGCCCCCCGCAGTCCGCACCGAAAAAATCATCGACTACATCTCAAAATACTACGGAGTTACCGTCGAGGACATTCTTTCCAATAAGCGCAACGCCACCGTCGCTCTGGCCCGTCAGGTCTGCGCCTATGTGCTCACGGATATCACGGGGCAGACACTCGACCGGATCGGTCAGTCGCTGGGCGGCAAAAACCATTCGACGATCCATTATTCGATCGGTCTTGTCAAACAGAAAATGCAGGACGATCCCGAATTTAAAAACAACGTGTTTGAGATCATCAACAATATACAGGAATAAATATACGATAAAAATCTAATATACACTGAATACAGCGTATATACATTCGACAAGTTTTCGGTTTTCAACAACGGCTTTTCAACAGTTTTAAAAATTTTCCGTATAGTAAAAAAGAAATAAACAAGCTTCTACCGATTTTCGACAAAACACCGTTTCCTGTTTTTTCCTGTATTGTTTCAAAAAACGGCGTTTTCCGAAAATTCGACGGTCATTATTAATACTACGAAATAATTATTCTATTCACAGGGGGACAGACGCATGAAAATCATCTGCGATACATCCGCGATAAACGAAGTATGTTCAAATCTGCAAAGAGCGGTATCTCCGAAATCGGTAAATCCCGCGCTTGAGGGAATTTACATCAAATCCACGCAGCGGGGGATCGAATTCTGCGGTTACGACGGCGAAGTAGGCGTAACCACCGTTATGTCGGCGGAATCGTCCTCCGAAGGCGGCGTGGTGATCAACGCGAAAAAGCTGTGCGACATCCTGCGCAATCTGCCGGAAGATAAAATGTCGCTCGAGGTCGACGATAAAAACAAATGCGTCATCAGAAGCGGCAAAAGAAATCACAATATCATGGGCATTAAAGAGGATAACTATCCGGAGCTGCCTTATGTTATGGGCGGCGAGCCGATCGTTCTTCCGCAGAAAATCATAAAGGATATGATCCGTCAGGTCATTTTCGCGGTTTCTCTCGATGAAAGCAAAACGGTGCATAAGGGCGTAAAGTTTGAGCTCAAAGAGGGGGAGATCACGCTCGCCGCGCTGGACGGTTACCGGCTTGCGGTCCGCCATGAATATATCGATTATAAAGGCGCGAACATATCGTTCATTGTTCCGCCGAAGGCGCTGGGCGAGGTTGTAAAACTGATCAATAACGACGAGGGATTCGTTTCGATCAATCTCGATAAGAACAAGATCGTTTTCACGCTCAACGGCTATAATATTATTTCCGGTCTGTTTGAGGGCGATTTCATCGATTATAAGAGAACGATTCCGCAGACTTTTACCACGGAAATTCTCGTCGATACGCAGGTGATGAACGACAGCATCGAGGGCACCTCGATTCTGATCACCGAGAAATTCAGAACGCCGATCAAATGCGAGATCGATGCGGAAAACAACGAGATCCGCTTTTACAGCGTAACGGCGGAGGGAGATTCCACGGATGAGATCTCGGCGGAAATCACGGGCAAAAGCACCGTAAAGGGATTTAACAGCCGTTATTTTATCGAAGCGCTCCGTGCGGTGGAGACCGACAGGGTCCTGATCAAAATGAATCCTTCGCCGGTCGATCCCGCCTGTATTTTCCCGATCGAGGGCGACAGCTTTTTCTACATGATCCTTCCCGTGAGGCTGCCCGATGAGCAGTAAGGTTGTGAAAGTCACCGCGAAGGCGGCGGCGATGGAAAAGAAAGAGCTGAAGATCAAAACGGATTTTATCAAGCTTGACGCTGCTCTGAAGTTTGCCGGCGAGGTCGGCACGGGGGGCGAAGCGAAAATGGTGATCGCCGACGGCAGAGTCTTCGTCAACGGCGAAAAGTGTCTCGAACGGGGAAAAAAACTGTATCCGGGCGACGTTCTGCGGTTCGGCAGATCGGAATTCGCGCTTGTGAAAGAAAACTGATATGAAGATCCGAAAGCTGACGCTGAAAAATTACCGTAATATCGAGAAGATCGTTCTTGAGCCGTGCGACGGCGTGAATATCATTTTCGGCGAGAACGCGCAGGGAAAAACAAATATCATAGAGGCGATCTGGCTGTTTACCGGCTGTAAAAGCTTCCGCGGCGCGAAAGACAGGGAGCTTGTGAGGTTCGGCGCTGAGAAGAGCGATATTTCAATAGAATATGATTCCGCCGGAGCCGACGCGGAGGCGTCTATTGAAATTACGAACCGGAGAAAAGCGTTTTCCGGCGGCGTGCCCCTGCCCTCGCCCGTCTCCCTGATGGGGGAATTCACCGCGGTCGTGTTTTCTCCTTCGCATCTCGGTCTGATCAAAAACGGGCCTGCCGAAAGGCGCAGATTTCTTGATACGGCGATCTGTCAGATCAAACCGTCCTACGCCGCGGCGCTGCGGAATTATACCCACGCGCTCGAGCAGAGAAATTCTCTTTTAAAGGATATTCCCTATCACGGCGAACTTCTCGATACGCTGGACGTATGGGATGAAAGACTTATTCAGTTCGGTGAAAAGATTACGGAAGAGAGAATCCGTTACGCCCGTCTTCTCGCAGATTACGCGACGCGGGTCTATGCGGGGCTTTCCGATGAAAAGGAGAGCTTTGACGTGCGGTATGAGGCGTCGGGAGAGGGAGATCTGAAGCAGCTTTTATTTCAGCAGAGAAAGAATGATATCATATCGGGCAGCACCTCCGTCGGGCCGCACAGAGACGATATCGATATCCGTATCAACGGCGTTTCCGCCCGATCCTTCGGCTCTCAGGGCCAGCAACGCTCCGCGGCGCTCGCCGTGAAAATGGCGGAGGGCGAGATCGTCAAGAGCGTTACGGGCGAATATCCCGTGCTGCTTCTGGACGACGTGATGAGCGAGCTCGACGCGTCGCGGCAGAATTATATTCTGAACAATATCAGAGACAGGCAGGTCTTCATCACCTGCTGCGACCCGGACGCGCTCGGGCGCGCCGGGACGGGAATGAAATTCCGTATAAAGGACGGCAGGATCGTCTGAGGTTCGTCAGTGAACAGTGAACAGTGAACGGTAAACAGTGAACGGTAAACAGTGAACGGTAAACAGTGAACGGTAAACAGTGAACGGTAAACAGTGAACAGTAAAC
>JAFRPB010000119.1 GCA_017429345.1 Clostridia bacterium
CGCGTCTTGCTTGATCTTTGTTCCGTCATATTGCACATCTTCTCCTTGCCAACCGTCAGGTTGCCTGCGGAGAATCTGTACAATCTGACGAAAAAATCTACTGCGCAATCCGCACGCCCGAATTGTGCGGTGTTGCCCTAAATTCTGATTTGTGCGCAAGCGCATAAATCAGAATTTTCCTATTCTCAAAACCGTCACCGAGTATTTCGGCGCGGTGTAGTTGAACGCGTCGGAGATCCCGTCAAGCTCGAATTCCTCGATTTTGCAAGCTTCGGGCTGTCCGAGGATATTGTCGTCGTCCGGGCTCTCGCCTTTGATCTGATACGCGCGGGCAGAATCGGCAAGCACGCCGTCCGACGCGAGCTTCACGGCGAAGGTGCGGTCGGAATCCGTCACGTTGACGAGCTTGACGATAATATCGCCGTTCTCCGCCTCGGAGACGACCTGATAACTTTCCGCCTCGCTGTTCGAGCCGACGGTGAAATCGACGTAAAGCTCACCGTCAATATAGCACTTGACGTTCCTGCCGTCGACGGCGACCTTCAGCTGATAGGTCTTTCCTGTCTCGGCGGTGAAATCGCGCACGGTGCCGGGGACCTGCCCGGTCTTTTCGCCGTTCTCGACGATCTGCAGGCAGGAAACGGTGTTCTGCCAGCCGCCGATGTTCCACATGATATTGTTTTCGGTATCCTTCACGCCGAAGGAAATGAGGAAGCCTTCCTCGCCGCCGAGCTTTTCCGCATCGACGGTGAAGGTGTAATCCTGCCACTGATCGTCGCCGAAATACGCGACCGAGCCGGTGTTCGAATACGCCATATCGGTGCTCGACTGCACGAGCTTCCCGCCCTTGACTTTAAACTCCCCGTCGGTGGGCGTCGTCCAGCCGCCGAGACGGAAGCCGGGCAGGGTAAAGTTGTCCTGATCGAGCGTTTTCCCGTCGGAATTGCGGACGACCTTCACATTGTCGAACGCCGCGCTGGTGTACCACGTGCCGACGCCGACCTTGCCGACGATATCCGCCTGCGGGACCGCAGCGCCGGTCAGCTCGGAATTCAAAAGGCGCGCGCCCTGATGGTTCATAAACAGCTTCTGCACGTAGTAGTTGATCGAGCCGGTGGTCCCGGCGTTGTTGAACCAGATCAGATCCGGCGCCCAGTGCGTCGCGGTGAGGTTGCCGAACAGGGGCGCGTAAGCCGCCATGCGCACGATATCGCCGTTGCGCTCGAGACCCGTCATATACGCCGCTTCGGCGAGCGCCGCCTCGAGACGGTTGGAGCGCGCCGCGTATTCGCCGAGGAACACGGGGATCGCGCCGCCGTAGCGCGTCAAGGTGATCTCGTCGGTCGTTCTGCCGTAAACGCCGCGATCATAGTAGTCGCCGTTTTTGAGGAACCACTCGGGGTCGTTATAGTAATGCTGGTCGATCGCGCCCGCAAAATCGAGCGCGCTGTCAAGCTCGTTTTCTTTGATATACTGCTCGGCATATTCGTAAGACTTGATATAGTTCGTGCCGTGCGTCGCGTCGGAGGGACCCGCGGAATAGATCAGCTCAAGTCCCTCGTAAAGCGCGGGCTGCTCTGCCTTCGCCGCGTTGAAGGATTCGAGGAACGCGGTGTAGCGCTCGTAATAATCCTCGCGCTCGTTCTCGTTGCCGATGCAGATATAGTGCAGATCAAAGGGCTCCGGATGCCCGAGCGAAGCGCGCACCTTGCCCCAGGTCGTGTCCGCGCCGCCGCGGGCGAATTCGACGAGGTCGTGCATATCCTGCAGCCAGCCGGCGAATTCCCCGGAATCCATATCCACGCCGCCCCTGCCGCGCATCTGGCAGTAAAGCCCGCAGTTGAGCACCGGCACGGGCGAGGCGCCGATATCCTCGCAGAGCCGGAAGAACTCATAAAAACCGAGCCCGTAGCTCATAAAACAGGGATTCGGGTCCTCCGTCGCGGCGAGATCCGTCCAGAGATTCACGCCCTGCTTGCGCGCGGCGACGTCGCCGTATTTGCCGTTAAATTCAAGCGGCAGACCGTCGGAACCGACGCCGACGGAATCCTTCCAGTGATAAGCGGAGGCGTAGTCGACGCCCTCGATCACGCAGCCGCCGGGGAAGCGCAGGAATTTCGGCTCAAGATCCTCGAGCATTTCGCCGAGGTCTTTTCTGAGTCCGTTTTCCCTGCCTTTGAAGGTGTCCGCGGGGAACAGCGAGATCATATCGAACGCGGCAGAGCCTTTGCCGATGAGCACCTGCAGCGTCACTTTCTCACGCGCGGTCGCGTCCGGCGTGAGGACGGCTTCGTATTTCGTCCATTCGTCCGAGATCGCGGGGATTGTCGCCTCCGCGGCGACCGTATCGCCCACGCAGAGCCGCAGCGTCACGCCGCCGTCATACGCTTCCGCGCCCGCGCTGCGGGCGTAGAACGAAGCGTTGTATTGTTCGCCCGCCTCGATGCTCATACCGTCGAGGAAGCCGCGGTTCTTCACGCCGGCGGGCGCGTCGGTACTGTTGGCGACAACCAGATAAGTCGGATTGTTTTCGTTCAGCGCGTACTGCGGATCGTCCGCGAGCGAAAGATCCGCTCCGCCGACGGAATCCCAGCCGTAAAGCCCGTCCCCCGCCGCGAGCGCGGTATATTCAAAGGAGCGGTTGACGACCTTTTCGGCGTAGAGCCCGCCGTCTGCGGCGAAATTGATATCCTCAAAGAAAATGCCGAACAGCAGGTCGCTGATATCGCAGACGACGTCGTCCGCGTCGATATCGAGCGTGTAGTCCGCGTTTTCGGCGTCGTACGCCGCGACTGTGTTCGCGGGCGGACGGTCGATCACCTTCACGGCGTTCCCCCCGCAGATCGAAGCGATCAGGGCGAGGAACCAGGCGAAGATGCGGCGGAAGAAACTGAGAACTGTGTACTTCATGAATGCGCCTCCTTTGGTCAGTGAAAAGTGAAAAGTGAAATGTGAGATGTGAAATGAAAAATGAAAAGTGAAGAATGAAAAATTGCGGAAAAGCGCTTCGCGCCTTGTTTTTAATGAGGAATTAGGAGTGAGGAATGAGGAATGGCGGAAGTCGCTGCGCGACTTGGATTATACATATGATAAAAATTACTTTGAGGGCATTGAGTGTACAACGAGAATGCCGATCTGCTCCGACATTAAAGTCAACGCACATCTATAATCGAGGTACGGAGCGGAGCTCCGTCATTCATTCCTCATTCCTCATTCCTCACTCCTCATTTCATATAACGTCCGGGGAATCATAATTAAGGTATTCTCTTAAACACCCGATTGATCTTTTTAAAATATTCCGCGTCGATCGCGTCGATCGTCTCCTGCGTGGTGCGGAACATCCAGTTCCCCTCGGCTTTGCCGGGGGTGTTCATGCGCGCGTCCGCGCCGAAGCCGCACATATCCTGAAACGCGATCACGGCGAGCTTCGCGTTCGAGCGCCAGACCGTTTCTATTATTTTGCGGCAGGAGGGGCTGCGGTAGCCGCCCTCGCCCCAGTTGCCGCCGTCAAAGCCGCAGTAATCGAGGGCGAACGCGCGCTCGCGCTCCGAGGCCTCCCATAAATAACCGAGCAGGGTATTGTTGTCGTGGGTGCCCACGTAGGCGACGGAATTTTCGGGATAATGATGCGGCAGGTGCGTGCTGTCGCCGTCCGGATCGAAGCCGAACTGGATCACGCGCATGCCGGGGAACTGCGTATCTTTCAACAGTTTTACAACGTCCTCGCCGAAGATGCCGAGGTCTTCCGCCACGATCTGCGCCTCGCCGATCTCGTTTTTCACCGCGTCGAACAGCTTCATGCCGGGACCCTCGACCCACTCGCCGGTTTTCGCGGTCTTCGCGTCGGCGGGCACCGCCCAATAGGAGGCAAAGGCGCGGAAGTGGTCGATGCGGACCGTGTCATAAATTTTCAGCGCGTGGCGAATGCGTTCGAGCCACCAGCGGTAGCCGTCCTTTTCCATCGCGTCCCAGTCGTAGAGCGGGTTGCCCCAGAGCTGCCCGTCGGCGCTGAAATAGTCGGGCGGCACGCCCGCGACGCGTTTTCTTATAAGGGTCCTGCGGTCGATCTCGAACTGCTCCGGCGCACTCCACACGTCGGCGCTGTCGAAGGAAACGTAGATCGGCATATCGCCGAGGATCTTCACGCCGTGCTCGTTGGCGTACTGCCGGATCTCGCGCCACTGCGTATAGGCGATATACTGCACGAAGACGTAATAATACTGCTCGTTATGCCCGAATACGGTCTTCGCGCCCTCGGCGTGATCCCTGCCCTCGGTCCACTCGTACCAGGGCTTGTTGCCGTTTCTGTCCTTCAGGGCGCGGTAATAGGCGTAATCGCGCACCCACGCGTGCGCGTCGCGGAAACTATAAAGCTCCTGCGCGATCCGCTCGAAGCCGTTCGCGAACGCCTTTCTGAGCAGCGCGGTCTTCGTCTTCTGCGCGAAGGCGAAATCCGCGGTATATGGCGAGCCGGGATAGACGCACTCCGCCGCGTCCGCCTCGCCGACGAAGCCGTTGCGCACGAGCCACGCGGGGTCAATCAGCAGCTCGTTCATCGCGAACGCGCTGTCGGACGCGTAGGGCGAGCCGTAGAGGTCCGCCGGGTTCAGCGGCAGCACCTGCCAGTAGGAAAAGCCCGTTTCTTTGATTTTTTTGATGAAGCGTTTCGCTTCCTCACCCATGCCGCCGATCCCGTAGGGGGACGGCAGGCTCGTGACGTGCATCAGCGCGCCGCTTGCTCTTGTGTTCAGCATTGTATTACTCCGTTCGGTTTTTTAGTTATCAGAAATCAGGAACAGGGAACCAGGAACCAGGAACTTGGAACTTGGAA
>JAFRPB010000120.1 GCA_017429345.1 Clostridia bacterium
ACGCATAAAGATCCCTCCGTCTTTCGGCGGAGGGATCGTGTTTACTTTATAGAATTACGCTTTCGCTTTGATCGCGGCCTGCGCTGCGACAGTCCGGCGGGGGAGGGATCGTCTCCCTCTCCCCAAACCGTCGGGTTTTCGTTTGCTTTGCCGTTTACGCCGCATTTTGTCGGGCCGTCGGTGCTGCCGAAACGCAAATACCACTCAAAATGATCCTCGAAGATCACGATCTTCTCGACGAACGCTTCCAGAACGCTGTCCGGTATCTCTCTGTCCTCGTCAAAGTGGTTATACTGCTCCAGCGCGAATTTCAAAAACGTGATCTTGTCCTCGTAGTCGGATACGGTTTCCTCCGGCGCGTCCGCCGTCAGCGCGGCGATCTCCGATTTGAGCTTGTCGATCGTCTCTCGGATCTCGTTGCTACTTGAAATGAAAACGTCCGCCGTGACCTCGCCGTCCATCCGCATAGTAAGCAGTTTATCAAATCGCTTGTCCAGCTTGTCGATCTCCGTCTGCTTGTAAATGACAAGCTCCGCGTTGTCCTCAAAATCGGGCGTGTCGTTAATGTGCTGAAGCAACATTCCGTTCGCCAGCTCCATTACTTTGTCCTTTTGATTGAGATACCGCGTGAAAACGTATTTTGCCATCAGCGCCAGCTTCCACTGCGGTACCATCGGCGTGTTGCAGTAGCCCTCATAAGGCAACCCCTTTTTCTTGCGGTTTTCCGGCGTGCCGTTTCGCACCACCTCCCGGCAGCGGTAGGCGACCTTGTGGGTGTTGCCCGCGCCGGACCAGTGCTGTCTGTTTACTCCGTGACCGCAGGAGCATACGAGCAGTTTGACCCAGACGTCTTTGGACGGCGTTTTTCCTTTGCACTGTCTTCCGTCCGGGGTGACGATAGGTTTGTTTGTTTTTGATTTCATAATTGTTTGCACCCTTTCATATTCTTCCACGGTTATGATAGGTTCGTGGCGACCTTTTGTTTGCGTCAACTCGATTTCGCCGTAGTTCTTGATCTTCTTCTGCTCCAGATAGTCCGGCACGTATTCCTTGTGATAGGTGATAATGCCGCAGTAAAAGGAGTTTTTCAGAACGTGTGAAATAACAGTCTCGTGCCATCGCGTCTTTCCCGTCGCGGTTTTCATCCCGCGCCGTTCCAGCTCGTCCTTGATGAGCGACAGCCCTTTTCCGTCGAGGTACATTTCATAGATGAGGCGGACGGCTTTCGCTTGTTCGGAGTTGATATAATAATCGACCTTCTTCTTATTGCCCTCGATAATCGTTTCCTTGCGGTCGTACCCGAGAATATTGCCGTTGCCGTAGAAGACGCCGTTGTTCATCGAGGTCTGCTGACCGGCTTTCACTCTGATCGAGGTCTTGCGGCTCTCATCCTGCGCCAGCGTCGCCATGATGGTGAGCCGAAGCTCACCATCACCGTCGAACGTTTTGATATTGTCGTTAATAAAGAAGACCTCCACGCCCCAGCGTTTCAGGTCGCGGGTGTACTGGAGCGTATCCACCGTGTTGCGGGCGAAGCGGGATACCTCGCGGGTGATGATCAGGTCGAACTCGCGCCGTTTCGCCGCCGCGATCATTCTCATAAAATGCGGGCGCTTATACGCGGACGTGCCCGTGATACCTTCGTCGATATACTGCTCGACGAGATCCCATTCGGGGTGCGCCGCCAGGATCGGCTTGTACCAGTCCACCTGATTTTCAAGCGCCGACAACTGCGCTTCATGTTCCGTCGAAACGCGGGCGTATATGACTACCCTGCGCTTTTTCAGTTCGTATTCTATCAAGCGGTTTCCTCCTCCTTTTCCTTCTTGATTTCCATGACCGTGAATTTCGACAGATCGACGATCCCCGCGTAGTCGTTCATAATGTTGCGGAACATATACGCCGGGAGGTGTCCGTCGTGATTCAACTGCTCGATCAGCTTGAGCGCGGCGAAGCAGAGATCAGGATCATTCGATAAGATTTTACCCATATTGTCTCACCTTTGCAAATGTGCGATCAGCGGGCGTAATCGTCACGTTTGCGCTCCTTTCTCTGAAGCTCCTGCTGTTCGCGCTGACGCTGTGTTTCAAGGATTCCGAGAATGGATTTGATGATCTGCTCCGGCGTGTAGGACGACGGGAAATACTTTATCAGATCAGCCCGTTTGATCGAGACCTTTTCCGCCTGATTCGGTTTCTGCTCGTCCATAATCTCCTTGACGTCTTCGTAGCTGATCTCGCCTTCGGCGGCTTTCTCGCGGATACGCCTCGTCTGCGCGTGTGACGGGAAGACCGTATCATCGCTTTCAATAATACGGTCAACGATATCACGCTGGGTATCCTCGTCAAGATAGGACATCTCCACGGCGGGGCGCATACCGATTTTACCGTTGTCAACATACTGCAAGAGTTCGGGGACAAGGTAGGTCAAGCGGATATAGCGGCGAACCTGAGTTTGGCTTTCGCCGACCTGCTCACCGATTATCTCTGCCGTTTCTTTTCCGTCAGACTTCCCACCCACTGGGTTGGAAGTTAAATCCGTCCTTTTGCCCTGCCTGCTCATCGCGTCCATTTTCATTTTGTACGCCCACGCCTTTTCCGACGGGAGCAGTTCGGTGCGCTGACAGTTGGAATCGACCATCATCACCGTGGCGGCGTCCCGGTCGATGAAATGAACGGTGCAAGGCACTTTCTTCATGTCGAGCTTCTGCGCGGCGGCATAGCGGCGGTGCCCGGAAATGATCTCATATTTGCCGTCCTCGCCCTCAAGCGGGCGAACGAGCAGCGGGTTCAAAATACCGTGTTCTTTTATACTGTCGGTCAGTTCGAGCATACCCTCATTTTCGATCACCTTATACGGATGATCCTTGAACGGAACAAGATCATCCAATTTGATAATGAGCGATTTTGATTTCGGCGTGGCGTCGGATTTTGCTTCAACAACGGCATCGGGTTTTGTTTCGTTTACAATGTCGGTATTGTTATTCTCAACGATGTCCTTTTTCTTTGCGGTCGTATCGACCGACTTTTTGGTTTCCTTCTTCATGGGAAATCCTCCTTTTTATTATTTCGCTGTTTTTGATTCGGAGGTGCATCGTTTATATTTGACCGGCAAACAGCGTGCCGTTTTGTTCTTAGTGACAATGTCATCGTGAGACCGTCTTTTCGGTCTCTTTTGCGTCTTTCATCTTGAAGCCTATTGCGTGTTCATAGGGGTCGAGCCCGCGCTGAACTTTCTGTTCGGCGCGGAGCAGTTCGCGTACCTTCGGAATGTCATTCAAGATCGTCTGCGCCGTTTCTTTCTGCAAACGTAGACGGGAAAGATACTCGGTGCACTTATCTCGCTTTTGCTTATACTCGGCGATCTGCTTCGGGTCTTTCACGTTACGGAGCTTGTTGCGCCAGTGTTCCCGATATTTCTTTACGTCGATAATGTCAAGTTCCCGCTGAGCGATATAGTCCCGTATCTCGTCCGCCGTTTTGAACTTTGCTTCCGACATCAGAAGCATTTGGTTTGTCCGCCGATCCAAAAATCGTTCTGCTTCTTTCATCTCCGGCGACTTCGGTTTCATCCTGACGGCGACGACGTATTCGGGAACGGTCGTCTGATTCCGCAGAAGTTCATACGCGAGTTTTACTGCTTCAACCGTAATGTCAAGAAGCAGAACGAACAGCGTCAGATATATCTCCACGAGATTTGA
>JAFRPB010000121.1 GCA_017429345.1 Clostridia bacterium
ACGAGGACGAGACCACTGTTCCGACGAGGACGAGACCACTGTTCCCGACGAGGACGAGACCACTGTTCCCGATGAGGACGAGACCACTGTTCCCGACGAGGACGAGACCACTGCTCCCGACGAGGAAAAGACTACTGCTCCCGACGAGGAAAAGACTACTGCTCCCGACGAGGAAAAGACCACTGCTCCCGACGAGGAAAAGACCACTGCTCCCGACGAGGAAAAGACCACGGCTGGTCCCGAAGGTCCCAGCACTCCCGATGAGGACACCACTAAGGCTCCCGAAGGTCCCAGCACTCCCGACGAGCCTGGCACCACTTCCACCACGGATTATGTCGAAGTCGGCAAGGTCGGCGATGTCAACCAGGATGGTAAGATCAACTCCAAGGACGCTCGTATTGCTCTGCGTTTCTGCGCAAGACTTGAGAAGGCTGATGCCCTTCAGATGGTTCTCGCTGACGCCAGCGGCGATAAGGTCGTTAAGTCCAAGGACGCTCGTCTGATCCTCAGATGCGCTGCGAAGCTCATCAAGGGTGGCGAGACCGGTGCTGACGCCAACATCATCGGCAGCAGCGTCCGTCTTGTTAAGGGCGCTGAGTCCGAGTGGGGTTACACGGTTGTTGCGGATTACACGGATGTTGCTCCCGTAGAGAACACCACCGCTGCTCCCGCTCCCGTAGAGGACACCACTGCTGCTCCCGAGATCACCACTGCTGCTCCCGAGATCACTACTGCTGCTCCCGAGATCACCACTGCTGTTCCCGAGCTTACCACTGCTGCAGCTGTTGGATAAGTACTGAATCTACATTAAAAAAAGAACGGTTTACCTTCGGGTAAGCCGTTTTTTTGATTTAATGACATACGGACGACACATGGATGCAGTATAATAAACGTGAGGTGAGGGAAATGATCAGACTTCTTATTGCCGACGACGAGCCGAAAATATGCGAAGCGATACGGGATTATATGAGCGCTAAAGGGTTCCGGGTCCTGACCGCCGCCGACGGGGAACAGGCGGTCACTCTTGCGGCGGAGGAAACGCCGGACGTAATCGTGCTCGACGTGATGATGCCGCGCATGGACGGTTTTGCCGCTTGCAGGGAGATCCGCGCATTCTCCGACGTTCCCGTGCTGTTCCTGACCGCGCTGGGGGAGGAAGAGGATTTTCTAAACGGATACTCCCACGGCGGTGACGATTACATCGTCAAACCCTTTCCGCTTTCGGTCCTGTATCAGAAGCTGATCTCCGTGCTGCGCCGGTATAACGGAGCGGATGAAGAGAATAAACTCGCCGCGGGCGGCGTCTCATTGGATCTGAACAGCCGGAAACTGGAAACAGGCGGCAGACAGATCACGCTGCGCGGCAAAGACTTTGCGTTGCTGCAGCTTCTGATGCGCAATCGGGGAAGAGCGCTCTCCCGCGAGCAGATCCTGATACGGATCTGGGGCTATGACTTCGACGGCAGCGACCGCGTCGTCGATACGCATATCAAGCGCGTGCGCCGTGCACTCGGCGAGAAGGCGGAGCTGATCGGAACTGTGACCGGCGTCGGTTACGTTTTCGACGTGCAGGAGGATTGAAAAATGAAACGGATGGTTTTAAAAAGAATCGGCGCGGTCCTTGCCGTGTCCCTGGGGCTGTATCTCATATCCTCCTGCGTATTGCTCGGTATGCGTTTGCTTGCCCAGCGGCGGAATACGGAATCGGATGTCCTGACGCTGAACAACAGCATGGATTCCAAATTCGCAGATCCGATGTTTCCGTTCGATCCGCAAAACGATCTTGAACGCCTGCGGTGTCAGCTTCTGTTGCGGCAATCGGAAGCATTATTAACGAGCGGGGCAGATAACGGCATATTTTACGTCAGCGGGCTGATCAATGAAAACGGAGAGCTTCTTGTAAAATCGGAAAGCATGCTGATCGTCGGAAGCGGAGCGCCGGACCCGGACGGCAGGATCAACCCGGATGAAGTGTTGTTTTCGGTCTATCTCGACGATTATCTGACGGACGGGGACCGGCGCACGCTCACTATAATCTGTGATCCAACCGGATCGGCGGGAAATTTGCAAGTCGTTGTTCTGTGTATCAGATCTGCGTCGTTCGCATATCGCGACGGCGCGCCGGTCCCCGTCAGCATTACGGTGCTTCCGCCTGAAGACCGGGATTTCCCCGAAGAGTTCGAAATGACGCTGACGTTCAGCGATCTTCCTGCGGAAAAAACCTATACGGCAGGAACGGACGGGATCGGGCTGCAGCTTCTGTTTTTCGCCCCGGAGGGAACGGATCTATCCCGAGCGAAGCGGTACGCGGCGCTGAAAGAGGAGCTTAATCAAATTGCCGGAGAGATCAGAACGCGGGGAATCGACGCCGTATGCGGTGAGACCGGAGTCCGAACCCGAACGGGGGGGCTCTTTGTCACCCGTTCCTCCGTTGCAGAAGCGGTCAAGGATAAGAACGGCGCAGAATACTGCGCTTATACCGTTGCGGAACAAAGCTGGGCGACGTATATTCTCGGTAATTTTCTATGGCATAATCAGATGCTGGGGTTGACGGTCGTTTTATCGTTCGCCGCTGCGGCAGCGGCAGGCGCGGCGGCGATCTTTGCGGTAATGCAGGCGCGGCGGGAGGCGGCGCGGCGGCTGCTGCTGGTCAGCGTGGCGCACGAGCTGAAAACCCCGGTCGCGGTGATGCAGAACCAGTGCGAATGTCTCACGGAGCGCGTCGCGCCGGAAAAGGACGGGGAATATCTGCGCACGATCCTGACGCAGACCGATCGGCTCGACGAAATTCTGGATAATTTCGCCGTATTCGGCGCCCTTTCGGGGCAGACTTCTGCGCGGACGGTGTTTTCCCTGCGCCAGACGCTTCTGCGTGAGACGGAAAAATACCGCGCGTTTGCCGACGCGAAGAGCGTGCGGCTGACGGTTTCGACGGACGAGGTGCGTGTGCGCGGCGACGAGGCGGGTCTTTCGCTGGTGATCGACAATTATCTTTCGAACGCGATCCGCTATTCCGAAGGAAAAAGAGAGATCGTTGTTCGGCTTGTGAAACGGAGGCGGGGCTTCGCTCTTTCCGTATACAATGCCTGCGGCGGCATTCCGAAAAAAGAGAAAAACAAGATCTGGAAGCCGTTTTACCGCGTCGACGGCGCGCGGTCCGACGGCGGCTCCGGGTTGGGGCTCGCGATCTGCGCAGTGATCCTGAAAAATCACAGTTACCGTTACGGCTTTTTCAACGGGGACGGCGGCGTCACGTTTTATTTTGCGTCGCGGAGGGGGAGAGTGAAATGAGAAAGAAACCGATCGTATTGATTGCGGTGTTCACGCTGCTTGCCGCGCTGTTGAGCGCGGGCGTCGTGTTCTTTGCGGAGTGGAACGTATCCTATGACGCGCATTATACGAAAGCCGCGTTGTATGAAAACTCCCTGTTTTTCGATAAGACCGTTTTTACCGGGACGCCGGGCGAAGCTTCCGACGCTTACGCTTCGCGCGTGCGGCAGAAAGTCGAAGATCTGGCGAATGCTCTGCAGCGCAGCTGGAACAGTGACGGGCGGATGGATATCTATATCGTATTGAAAGACGCGGACGGCGCCGCGTTGTATGAGTATTCCTCCACCGATCCGTCTCGCCGGGGCGGAGAAAAGCGTATCGACGCCCTGCGTGCGCGCGCGGACTTGCTTTTCTCGCGGGCGGCGCAGCCCTTTGACGGCAGGTTTGACGAGAATTATCTCATTTGGCTGAAAACGCATACCGACGGGATCCCGATACAGTTCAGAGAGATGCAGGAATACACTGCGAATTCGAAAGATAAGGGGTATGGTTACGGTGCTTTAACGGTGAAACGTGTCAGCCGCGTTATGGTGAGAGCGTCCGAAGAAACGGCAGGTGGGGGGGCGGTAGCCTTGTTCGCAATATGCTCCTATGATACTGCCGCGTATATTCTGCGGGACGGCGCGGCGCTGTTTACGATGTGCGCGGTCGCAGCCGTGTGTATCGCCGTCGGAGCGGCTATCGCGGTCTTCACGGTGCGGGAGCAGAAAAAGCGCTTGCGACTTGAGAAAATACGGCGGGAGACGCTGACGGTGGCGCAGCGCCGGCTTGAACCGACGATCGAAAAGATCGGAGAAATATGTCGGACCTGTATAAACGATCGGACCGCCTCCGGCAGCGCGCCCGCCGCAGCGAGCGCGGAAGACGGAACGCCTGCAGAGGAAACGATAATAAACCGCGTATCCGCGGGA
Source organism: Clostridia bacterium (assembly GCA_017429345.1). Classification (GTDB taxonomy): domain Bacteria; phylum Bacillota; class Clostridia; order Oscillospirales; family Acutalibacteraceae; genus RGIG2774. The sequence goes on from JAFRPB010000121.1 coordinate 4,242, forward strand.
AAGACCGCAGATACGCAGAGGTTGTATGAATGTATTCTGAAGCTGAACGGGGACGTATGCGAGCTGCTTGAGAAGGCGCGTAAATTCTGATTTATCGGGGCGCTTGCGCCCCGATAAATCAGAAGAGATAAGAGATTAGAGATAAGAGGATAAGTAACGAAACCTTTATGCACAGCGTAAAATACACGTTGCTCATCTCTCATCTCTTCTCTCTCATCTCTTCGGGCGAAGCCCGATAAATCAGAATTCAAACGCCGGCATCATTTTCAGCTTGAACGCGTTGATCCGGTGCAGGTAGTCGATACGCTCCTTTTTCGCGGCGTCTTCGATCTCGCCGGTACGGATATACCTGTCAAGCTCGGCATAGGTGAAGCCGAGATTATCCTCGTCTGTTTTGCCGCACAGACCGTCGATCGGCACCTTGTCGATCAGCACGTCCGGCAGACCGAGCACTCTGCCGATCGCTTTCATTTCCTGCACGGTCAGGTTTGCGCACGGGCTGAAGTCGCCCGCGGCGTCGCCGTAGCGCGTGGAATATCCCACCCAGTCCTCCGAGAGGTTGCAGGTGTTCGCGACTCTGCCGTTGTGGCTCTGACCGACGGCATAGAGCACCGTCATCCGAACGCGGGGCGGCATATTTGTCAGCGTCTGTGCGGAGGGCTCGAAGGGCAGATTCGCCTTGATCCCCTCCACGGCGTCTTTGATATTGATCTCATAGTGTTTGATACCGAGATGGTTTACAAGCAGATAAGCCATATCGATGTCGTGCTGAACGCCGCAGGGCATCAGAACGCCGATCACGCGATCCCTGCCCAGCGCTTCCACGCAGAGAGCTGCGACGATCGAGCTGTCTTTACCGCCGGAAACGCCGACGATCGCGTTGCAGCCCTTGCCGTTCTCCTCAAAAAAGTCCCGGATCCATTGAACGCATGCGTCTTTCACTTTTGTCGCATCAAACATTGACGGTCACTCCTTTATGCTTGTGTTATATCTGTATTTATTTCCCGGGCGATCGGCTGATGATCAGTTGATCGCTTTTTCTATTGCGGGTACCAGCATATTCTTGATCAGCGTTTCCATCGCGACGCTGTTTTCGATCCGGTTCATTCCGACGCACTCGTTGAAATCGGACGCCGCTACGTCGGTGATGTTGCCCGACTGATCGATCAGATAGCAGCGCCGCACCGTATCCGACGTGCGCAGGATCTTCCCGGAGGTATCCGTTTTTCCAGTCCATTCCAGAACATAGTTCTGACCCGTATCCGGTAATTTGTATACGGCGGTCAGGAGCGCCGCGTCGATCCCTTCCTTCGAGGAGACGATCTGTATGAATTTATTGCTCGGCGAGAGATCCACATTCAGCGTTCCGTCCGCGGAGGTGAACTGCGCGGCGGGTCCGTTCTCCTCCTGTTGAGGAGCGGCAGACGCGGAAGGGGCCGCGGTGCTTGCGGGGACGGAAGGAGCCGTTGTGTGCGTCGCGGGCGGAACGGTGGTCAGCGGCGCAGTACCGTAATACAGCGTCGTCGCAGGCGGCGTCGGCTGTATCGTCGCGGAAGACGGCGTATAGGCGGTGGCAGTCGGAGCAGCTTGGGAAGACGGAATATACTGCGTCGCGACAATGCCGGTCGAAGCGCGCGTTCCGGCGGCAGGGTCGTCATTGCCGGTGAACAAAAGCAGAAGCCCGATCACCATTGCCGCGGAAATGCCGGTTACGACCGCTGCGGATTTAATCATTCTGCGCTTGCGGAGCCTTTCCTGTTCATCAAATCGTTTCGCGGCGTTCTGGTCGTTTTCCATTCCCGTTCACCCGCCTTTCAGGAATAATTATGTAAAAATCGGTATAAAAAAAGCAACAGCCGCCGTGAAAAGCACCGTTGCTTTTTTTGAAAAACAAAAACTTATTCGGCCGACGTGTTTTTGCCGAAAAGACCGCCGAGCAGCGAAAGCAGACCGCCGAAAATATCAACGTTGCCTTCTTTTACGCCGGTAAAAAGACTGGCGATCGCCGGGAGATCAAAAAGAAAACTGGTAATGGTCTGATAAAGTTGTTCAAGCATAATGCCCGCTCCTATCGAATTTTTTCAGAAACTATGTTGGAAGTATAACACATCTGTTTTGAATTATTATTACATAAAAGAAATATGACAAAATTTTTTCATTTTTTTCATAAATCATTCGTGTTTTCTATACAGAATATATTAAATTTGTGCATGGACGTGTTGTATTGACCGATATCCTATACGAAAAGTGTTAATTAAAAAAGTAAATTAATTGCCGTATTTTCGCTCTTCGGAGCCTGTTTTTCGCCTATCTGCCGCGGTTTCATGCGGCGGTATACCATATGTGGTGGTTCCGGCAGCCGGCCGCCGGAAGCCGGAAGCCAGCAGCCGGAATCCAGTAGCCAGATGCCAGACGCCAGTAGCCAGATGCCAGTAGCCAGATGCCAGATGCCAGATGCCAGTAGCCAGAAGCCAGCAGCCGGAAGCCAGATGCCAGAAGCCAGCAGCCGGAAGCCAGATGCCAGAAGCCAGCAGCCGGAAGCTAAATATTATTCTTGATGTAAATGTGCTTCACGCTCTTGTTCCCCGTCTCGCGCACGTCAAAGAGAAACGCGTCGGAGCTTTTGATCAGCTGCGAGAGCTTCATAAAGCCGTAGTTTCGGGGGTCAAAATCGGGCCGTTTTTTCGAGATCAGGTTGCCGATCTCCCCGAGGAACGCCCACCCGTCGTCGTCGGCGACGATGTCGATCGAATCGGAGATCAGGCGGATCACGTCTGCGGGCAGCCCGGATTTTCTCGTGCCGTCGTCCCGCTTTGTCTTCTTTGCCGGTTCTTTGGCTGCGGGTTCTTTCCCCTTCTTCGGCTGCGCCTTTTTCTGCGGCTGCTGTTTGGGGGGCTCGGCAGGTTTCAATATCTCGAGATAGATAAACTTGTCGCAGGCGGCGATAAACGGCGCGGGCGTTTTCTTTTCGCCGATGCCGATCACACGTTTGCCCGCCTCGCGCAGACGGGTGGCAAGACGAGTGAAATCGCTGTCGCTCGATACGATGCAGAATCCGTCCACGTTGTCGCTGTAGAGGATGTCCATCGCGTCGATGATCATTGCGGAGTCGGTGGAATTCTTGCCGTAGGTGTAGCTGTATTGCTGCACCGGCGTGATCGCGTTGACGAGAAGACAGTTTTTCCAGCCGGCGATCGTCGGCTGCGTCCAATCGCCGTAAATGCGTTTGATCGTCGGCACGCCGTAACGGGCGATTTCCTCCATCATTTCCTTGACATAGGAGTAGGGTACGTTATCCGCGTCGATCAGAACGGCGAGCCGAAGATCGTTGTTTTCGCTGTCGTTGAGCATGGAGATCATTCCTTTGTATCGGTTTTATCGGCGTCGGCGTCGGCGCCGGTTTTCTGTTCGTTCTTGCTTTGCATCTCCGTAACCTTTTTTGTGATGAAACCTGCGATCTTCTGCCCCGCGTTCGGGTGCTCCTCCTGCGGCTGTTCATGTTCTTTCAGAATCTCTTCCGCGCTTTTTCCGGTTTTTGCGGCTTCTTCAAGCGCGACGGAACGGTTTGTGCGGAAGAATTTGAGGATCCCCTCGTCAACCAGAAGCTTGAGCAGGATCACCGTGATCGGCAGAAGGAAAAGCCCGAGGGGCCCGAGAATGCGGGTGCCGATATACATGGACGCGATCGTGACGATCGCGGGCAGGTCAAATTGCCCGGCGACGAGCTTCGGCTCGATGATCTGGCGGATGATCGTGATGATGACATACAGGATCAGAAGGCCGATCCCCATGCCGATATCGCCGGTGATGAACGAGATCACCGCCCAGGGGATCAGCACGGTGCCGGTTCCGAGCACGGGGATGATGTCGATGATCGCGATAAGAAAAGAGATCGCTATAATATATCCGTTTTCGTAGATATGCGCGAGCTTGAGTATGCCGAGCCCGAGCGCGAGCTCCGCGGTGGTGATCAGGATGATGAGCAGATAGGATTTAATGATTTTGCTTAACGAATAGAAAATAAGATGCTTTGTTTTAATCAGCTTTCTGCGGCGCTCCTCGCTGAACTGCAGCAGAATGAAATTCTTGATAATGCCGTAATCCGCGGTGAGAAAACAGGCGGAAATGATCGTGATCAGCACGGCGATGATCGTCACGGGCAGCTGTTTTGCCACGTTCAGCGCGCTGCTCAGCGGCATCTTCAGAGCGGAGATGATATTGTCGGTCGTCAGCTTCGAAGAAACGGTGCTCATCAGACTGTCTGTGGAGATCTTATTGAGAGAATCCGTCAGCGTGGCGCTGATCCCCTCGGGCAGCTTGCGGGCAAAATCCATCAGACTGTTTTTGACCGTATTGATCAGAACAGGCAGCTCGGAAAACTTCGACGTCAGGAAGTTGATGAAATCCCGCAGCTTGCCGGTGATCTGAACGCCCAGCACGGCGATCAGGGTCACGAGCGCGGCGGTGATCAGCAGCACCAGGACCGTGCCGATAATGCCGCGCGGGATCTTTTTTCTGGATTTGCGGTGAATGAAATTGACCGGGCGCTGCAGAATATACGCAGCGAGAAACGCGATCAGAAACGGCGCGATATAAGGCAGCGCGTAACGCGCAATGAAGAAGAACAGCGCGACGTAGATCGCGAAGTAGGCGATATTGATGATAAACGAGAGATGCTTGACAGTCCCCTTTTCCATATATTATGTCCCCTTTGACTGTATCATTCCGCGGCTTTGCGCGTCGGGTGTTTTATTTGATTTTCGTCGTATTTTCAGAAGAATCGATATTATATGTATATATCATATCCTATTTGAACGAGCAATACAAGCGTTAATGTGAATTTTTAAGAAAAATAAAGTATTTCGGGGGTGAAATCTTAAAAAAAGGTTGACAAGCGCTTTGATTTTGATATATAATTGTGCATTGCAGAGAGTTTAAGGGGTATTTCTGCCCTTTTTCGCTGCAAGCTCGGAATAAAACGCCCGGGCGGTGTGTTTCGCGACGCCGCGCGGTAGTGTTCTTATTTATTTTTCTACAGAATGGGGGTCCAGACCTTGAAGAGAACTTACCAGCCCAAGAAGCGTCATCGCATGATGGAACACGGCTTCCGCAAGAGAATGGCTGACAGAAACGGCAGAAAAGTTCTTGCCCGCCGCAGAGCGAAGGGCAGAAAACGCCTCACCTACTGATCCGGAAGGTGTCTGCTGTGGCGGATTTCACGACCGTAAAAAGAAACAGTGATTTTCGCAGGGCGTATTCCCGCGGTAAATCGTATCGGGATCCCGCGCTGATCACGACAGTGATCAAAGACCGCGCGGGAGAAAGTCGTATCGGAATAACGACAGGCAAGAAGATCGGCGGCGCTGTTCAGAGAAACAGGGCGAGACGTATCATTCGGGCGGCGTTCGCGGAAGTGAGCGGAAGCGTAAAGCCCGGGTATGACATTATTTTTATTGCGCGGACGAAAACGTGCCAGATGAAAAGCACACAGCTCGTTCCCGTAATGAAGAGGCATTTAAACGCCGCCGGTCTGCACCCCTGGGAGGATGCGGGCAATGAATAAAGCAAAGCAGGCCGCCCTCGGTTCGATCAGATTTTACCAACGGCATATCTCGCCGTTATTTCCCGCGAGATGCAGATATTATCCCACCTGCTCTTCTTACGCCTTTACGGCGATCGAGCGGTTCGGGCTGCTGAAGGGCGGGTTTATGGGCGCGCGCCGGATTCTGCGGTGCAACCCGTTTTGGCCGGGGGGATATGACCCCGTGCCTGAAAAAAAAGACAGCCGGAGGTAAAAAATGTCGGGCTTTTACGAGATGCTGGCCGTTCCGTTCGGATACGTTATCGGTTTTTTTTATGACATCACGCACAACTACCTGCTCTCGATCCTGTTCATCACGATCCTTACGCGTCTGATCCTGCTGCCTTCCGCGATGAAGCAGCAAAAAAGCTCCGCGGCGCAAATGCGTATGCAGAGCAAGGTGCGCCGTATTCAGGAGATGTATAAGGGCGATCAGCGAAAGATCAATGAGGAAACGCAAGCTCTCTATCAAAGAGAGGGCTTCAATCCTATGTCCAGCGGCTGCCTGCCGATGCTGATACAGTTTCCCGTGATGATCGGTCTTTATTCCGCGATCAGAACGCCCCTGACGAACGTTCTGCATCTGGGATCAAGCGTGGTCACCGCCCTGACCGACGCGGTCGGCAAGGTGACGGAGGTCTCCGCCAACGCCCGTGTGACGCTTGAGATCGAGGTCCTCAATCATCTGGACAAGCTGATGGAAACCGGCGTCAACGGCGTCAGCGGCGCGGATTTTGAAAAGGTTGTCGCATTCAGAGACAGATTTCAGCTGTTCGGCATTACGCTTTCCGAGAGCCCCAATATCAAAGAACCGAGCATTCTCTGGCTTCTGCCGATCATCTCCGGTATCACGGCGCTCGGTTCAAGCATTTTTATGTTCCTTCGTCAGAAAAAACAGAATCCCGCACAGGGAAACAACGCGGCGATGCTCGGGTGCACGTTCCTGATGGGACCTGCCATGTCAATTTATTTCGGCTTTATGTTCCCCGGCGGCATCAGCCTTTACTGGATCCTCGGCAACATCCTCTCCTTCATCCAGACCGTGGTCCTGAACATTATCTACAAACCGGAAAAGATTCTCGCACAGTTAATGGTCGACGAAACCGTCAACGCGAGAGCGCGGGAAAAGAGTATTAAAAACACCGCCAAGTACCGGGAATAAAACATTCTCCCCAAGGGAGAAAATAAGAATATCGGAATGGTGACAATTTATGATCAAAGAATATATCGCCTCTGCGGGATCTCTCGCCGAGGCAGGTGAGCTTGCAAAAAAGATGCTCGGCGCGCCCGAGGATGCAGACGTTAAGCTTGAAGTGATTTCGGCGCCGAAGAAAAAGGTGCTCGGTTTGTTCGGCGGCGCCGACGCAAAGGTCAGGGCGTACTATGAGATCCCCGATCCCGTGCCGGAGAAAAAGAGCGAGCCGAAGAATGAAAAGAAGCCTGCGCCCGAGAAGAAACCGGCTCCCGAAAAGAAGCCCGCGCCCGAGAAGAAGCCGGCTCCCGAGAAAAAGCCCGCGCCCGAGAAGAAGCCTGCGGAGGAAAAGAAACCTGCGCCCGAGAAGAAATCCGCGCCGAAAGCCGCGGAGCCGCTGCCGTCCTTTGACGACGAGCCCGGCGAGCCTGTCGACGACGCGGTGAGCAGATATCTGACAAAGGTTATCACTTTGATGGGCGTTAAGGAATTTGAGATTACCGCCCGTGAAAATGACAATAATATGATATATACGATCTCCGGCGATCCGGAGGAGCAGGGCGTGCTGATCGGCAGACGCGGCGAAACGCTCGATGCGCTGCAGTATCTTTCGAGACTGGTCGCCAATATGACCGGCGAGGATCACGATAGGGTCGCGCTGAACGTCGGCAACTATCGCCAGAAGAGAGAGGTCAGCCTTCGCGCGCTTGCAAAGCGCAGCGCCGCGCAGGTGCTCAAATACGGCAAGAACGTTTCTCTTGATCCCATGAATCCTTATGAGCGCCGCATCGTTCACACCGCGGTGCAGGAGATCGAGGGCGTGCATTCGTTCTCCGTCGGCTCCGACGCTTCCCGCAGAGTCATCATCGCGCTCGATGAAGGCGTGCAGCCCACGCATTCCGGCAAGGGCGGCTACGGCGGCGGAAACCGCGACCGCGGCGGCAGAGGCGGAAAAGGCCGTTATAACGACCGCGGCGGAAAGGGCGGCTACGGCAAAAAGGACGACGCGCCTGCGGCGCCCGCAAGAGCGCCCAAGAGCGATGTCGAGGGCGTAGCGCTCTATACGAAATACGAGATCAAGAAAGACACCGACGAGTGATCGAACGTGTGACAGGACCGTGCATCCCGAGGGACGCCCGGTCTTTTTTTGACTCAACCGCCGGTTGAGTTCCGGTCCAACCGATCGGTGATTGCGATCCCCTTGCCGATCGTGTATGATATAAGTATCAAACAGGGAGGGTGTTGTTATGGTGCTGAATATCGGCGAAAGGATCCGTGAGAAGCGCAGGGAGCGCGCGCTGACGCAGGAGGATGTCGCGCGGCGTCTGAATGTCTCCGCGCAGGCGGTCAGCAAGTGGGAGAACGCGTCCAGCTATCCGGATCTTGAGCTGATCCCGCCGCTGGCGGAGCTGCTCGGCGTTTCGATCGACGCTTTGTTTCGTGAGGATATCGAGTCGGAGGCGGAGGCGGTCTGCCGCCGCGCCGACGAGCTTTTGAAAGAGCCCGGCAGCGCACGGGAATATCTGCCGACGCTGCGCGAGGCGGTCATCCGCCATCCGTTCCATGTCGGGCTGCTGCGCCGGCTCGGGACCGTGCTGTATCTGACCTGGCTGATGCCGGAGGGCGTGCCGAAGTCCGACGCAGACGACGCTTCGGGAAAAGCACGGCTCGCGACCGGGGACGACGGGCTCCTGCGGGAGGCGATCGCCGTCTATGAGCGCGCACTGAGCTGCCCCGCGTCGCAGGACGAGCACGATACGATCGTAAAGAATCTGATCGTCACCTATTCCGCCGCGGGCAAAAAGGAGGATGCGCGCCGTCTTGCCGAACAGCAGAGCAAGATCGTCTCCTCCCGCGAGGTCATGCAGCTGTACGCGGAGGACGACGGTCAAAAAAACGCCGCCGCGGGGAGGGCGCTGCTCGCGCTGCTGGCGCAGACGGGGGACACGCTGCTCTATACGCCGCCCGGCGCGTATGCGCCCGCGGACGGCGAGGCGGTCGAGACGCACGCGCAAAGGTGCGTCGCCGCGGCAGAGCTCATCGAAGCCTTTTTCCCGGACGGGCGCTGCGGAGCCCTGCATTTCGAGCTGGCGAACCTGTATTTTTACGCCGCCTCCGTCTATGCCTCGCTCGGGGCGTTTGACCGGGCGGACGCATGTGTCGATAAAATGACGCGTCACGAACGCGAAAACAAGGCGTTCGGCGCGGCGCAGGGGTACCGTTACGGCGCGGCGCTGTTCGATGCGCTCGGCGAGGTCTCCCCGCGCGAGAGCTATCGCGGCTTCGCCGTCGACCCGTCGAAGAATACGGCGAGCTTCGCCCCGGAGTATTTGGAGCATTTGAAAAGCTGATCCTGATTTGCCGCGCAGCGGCAAATCAGGCTTTTCGGCATTGGGGGCTGGGGATTGGTTGCGTCCGGTGAGCGCCAGAATCTATCAAAAAAACAATGTCAATTTGACTATGTACAGGATCAATTTACGTATGACATTGAATGTACAGTTCCAATCCCCATTTCCCAACATCTCGACAAATCAGGATTTCTAAAGGAGCCAAAATCATGACCGATACCATTTTCACCGTCACGAGCGACGACGGCGTCCGGATCGAGGCGAAGATCTCCGCGCCGCGAAAGGTAAACGGCGTCGTGCTTTACGTCAACGCCTCGGGTCCGATGACCTACAACACCAAACGGCGCGATCCGGACGGCAAGATCTGGAACTACCACGACTTTTACGCGAAGGAGTTCGCGAAGCGGCATATCGCTTACTGCCGTTACAGCACCCGCGGCGTGCGCGACGGCGACGTTCCGCCCCGCTTCGAGGAGATCGACGACGAGCTGTTCCGCACCTATCTGCCGCATAACTCCGTGAACGATATTCTGCGGCTGATCGAATACATAAAAATACAGTATCCCGGCAAGCCCATCTGGCTGTTCGGGCAGAGCGAGGGCACGATCATCGCGCCGCTCGTCGCCCTGCGCAGCGCGGACGTCGCGGGATTGATCCTGAGCGGATACTGCGACGAAAATCTGATCGATACGCTGAAATGGCAGCTCGGGGGCGGCAGTCCGCTCGTCTCTCTCTGCCGTGCGTTCGATTGCGTCGGCAGAGGGTATATTTCCCGCGAGGATTTTGAAGAGGACCGCCGGCAGGTGCGCGATAAGATCGAGTGCTTCAAAGGGAAAAGCTTTGACGAGCTCGACGCCGACGGGGATGGCAAGCTGACCGCGCCGGATATCGCGGAAGTCTACGGCTCGCGGGAGCATCTGGACGGAATGCTGCGCGCGATCGAAGAAGGCGACGACGCGTGGCTGCGGGAAAATCACGGCATCCCGCTGACCTCCGGCTGGTTCCGGGAGCACGCGGAGCTTGCGCCGAACCGCGCGGTGCTGCCGCGGCTTGAGATCCCGATCTATATCCTCGCCGGGGAATGTGACGCTATGACGCCCGTGGCCTACGCCCGCGCCGCCGAACGGCGTTTTAAAGAGGCGGGCAAGACCAACCTGACGGTCCGTTATTTTGAAGAACACGACCATGAGCTGAATTTTATGATACATCACCTCACAGGCAAATGGGACGCCTGCGAAGGGCTCAAATGCCTGTTCGATACGGCGGGAGAGGTCGTGCGTGCTGCGCCGCAGGGATGAGGTGTAAGGTGTAAGGTGTAAGGATGAGTGCTGGGTGCTGGGTGTTGAAGACGAAAAAGTGAGATGTAAAAGTGAAATGTGAAAAGCAAGCCGGAAGCGTTTTGCGATGAGGCGTGAAATCGTGAGATCGTGATGTTGTGAAATCAATATCTGCCGTGACTGACGGCCCGCACAGAACGTGCGCGGCCGCCGGTCTTTTTTTGCTTCGTCTCTTATTTACACAAAGCGCAAAACGCAAAACGCAAAGCGCAAAACCGGCATCAAGGTCGCATCCCCGATCCCGCCGACCGTCATCCGTCTCTCAACCGCCGGTTGAGACGGGGTACAACAGTCCGGTCATTGTTTTTTCCGGACGTTTCGGGTATGATAAAGTCAAACGAAGCGCTTCGTTTGCAGACGAAAGACCGGCGAATGTGACGAAAACGTCACCGGAAGTCACCGAAAAGTCACTCTGCCGGGGTATAGTAATGATCGTAGGGGTTCCGTGGACGGAAGGCGAGAACAGAGTTCGGAGAGCGGAGAAAGGAGATCCGCAAAAGTTGATGCTCTGAACCGATTACTGAGGAAGAAAACGAAAAGAGACCGCGGACCGGGGAAGACCCGTAAAGGAAGAAAGGGTGATGCGCTGTGAAAACGATGAAGGATCAAAATACGATAACGAAACTGACAATGAAAGGAAGATGCGCTATGATGAAGAATAAGATTTTAATTATCATTTCAATGTTCAACATGCTGATCGGCGCGCTGCTTTGCGCATTTATCATGAAGGATATGCAGATCACCGCGCCGGAGGCAGCCATGGGACTTGTCTGGCTGCTGTCGATGAACGCGGTCGCCGTCGCGACCGCACATGAGCTGAAGAAAAAGCCCGCCGGGGGGAAAAAGGTCTCCCGCCCGCTGACGCTGCTGCGCGGCGGTATGCAGATCCCCGATCCCCGGAAGCCGGCGGCGTGACCCCTCGGGGGATGAAAGAAAGGATGATGCGCTATGATGAAGAATAAGATTTTATTTATCATTTCAATGTTCAACATGCTGATCGGCGCGCTGCTTTGCGCATTTATCATGAAGGATACGCAGATCACCGCGCCGGAGGCAGCCGCAGGCCTTGCGTGGCTGATCTCGATGAACGCGCTCGGCGTCACGGTCGCCCGCAGCCTGAAGAAACAGCAAAAGCCCGATGAAGAGAAGAAGGAATCCCGCAGCCTGACGCTTTTGCGCGGCGGCGATAGGATTCCCGATCCGCAGAAGCCGGCGGCCTGACCCCTCGGGGTAAGAAAGAAAGGATGATGCGCTATGATTAAATACAGAGAATTAAAGAAAGCAATCACCCATGACGGACAATTGAATAATGGGCATATCAACGGAAAGCCGGTATCGTTTTTGCTTTCGTATTGGGATGAAGAGTATTCCTATTCGGAAAATATATCTTTTAAGATCAAACCGCTTACGTTTAAGGTGCCCACAAATGTCGTGATGTATATTGCGTTTGACGCGCAGCCGTTTGGATTTGCGAAGGAAGACGTTTGTGAAAACAAAGCCTTTTATGAGGATATTCTTTTAAGGTATTTTCATCCCGTGATGGAAGAATTAAACAAACAGTTTTCCGCCGTTAATAAGCTGGAGCGGCTGTATACCAAGATTTCGTGTGAGCGGCCGGATCACAGGATCATTCGCAGAAACGGTTTGATATATAAAGAGAAAGAAAACGTGTTCGTGCTTAAGCTTTTTGTGTTATTCCCATCGGGGTCCGGCATATCCATCATGGGACACAGAATGGCAAAGATGATCGGCGCCATTTTGAAGAGCGTGGAAGAAAGCTGTTTCCTGATCGACAGGGATACGGTCGCGAAAAATCTGACCGTATATAAAAAACAAAAGGCGATCAGGCAATTCTGCAAAGAGAATCATTATAAGGCATTCATTGCAAACGGCAGCGTTCTTCCCCGGAAAGGCGATTCCCGGGAACCGCTTGATCGGGCAATTCCGTTTCAAAGTCCGGCGTCTTTACAAAGAGAGATACCGATGCCGGACGGTACGAAAATCGTCGGCATGGCGATACCCGAAGGCATTACTGTCATTACCGGCGCAGGCTTCTCGGGAAAGACGACTTTGCTCGAGGCCGTACAAAGCGGGATCTACGATCACATTCCCGGCGACGGAAGAGAATTTGTTATAGCAGATGAGAGTCTTTTGACTGCGAACGCCGAGGACGGACGGTATGTCGGGATGAGCGATATTTCGCTTTTCTTTAAAGATATCCCGTTTCAGGATGTGCATCATTTTTCTACCGATCACGCAAGCGGAAGCGTGTCGCAGGCTGTAAATATCTGTGAAGCGATCTATGCGGATAGCTGTCTGATCGCAATTGATGAAGATAAAAGCGCGACAAATTTTATGATCCGCGATGAGATCATGAGACGGATCGTAAAGAATGAGGTCATTATTCCGTTTACGGATCGGGTCCGGCAAATATATCGCCAAAAGAATGTTTCCGTTATTTTGGTCATCGGGGGTTCGAGTGAATACCTGAAGATCGCCGACACCGTGATTCTGATGGATGAATACGTGCCTGCGGACGTCAGCGAGGAGATCGATGCAACGGTCGACAAACAAACGGCGTTTGATGAGGTCACTGTAATTGACTGCGAAAAAAGGATCATGCGTCAGGAAGTTGATGCGGCGTCATTATTTATGAAGACCGTATGCACCGAGGACAGTAAAAAAGCCGTATGCGGCGCCTACGTATCCGATCTTACGTCGATCCCCTCCATCGAAAACAGCGAGCAATTGCAGACGATCGCGTTGGCAATGAAAAAAGTATTATCAGTGAAGGAAGAAGAATCGGAAGATCTTGAGGTTTTTGCCCGGCGTTTTCAGGAGCGTTTGTTTGAGATCCTCTCGGAAGAAATGCAGCATACGGACCCGACTTATCGCGAAAAGTGGTTTGATGAAGTGAGAAAGGAAGACGTGCTGATGGGGCTTTTGCGAATGAGAGGCGCGCAGTTTGCATGAATTCAAAGAGTTGTGCCAACATGAAGTTCAAACGAACATCATCGAATAACAGAAATTGTTCAATATTTGATACATCCACCCGCAAAGAGACCGAAAAGAGAGAATCCCCGAGTCGGAACAGCTCCGAATCAGGGATTTTTCTTTGTTCAAAACAGCGCGATAACGAAGAAAAGCTTTGTTTTACAAGGGCACTGAAAAAAGCTTGTATTCCGTTATTGGAATGCTGGCTTTTTTCATTTTCTGGTTTTTCAGTTGTAAAAATCGGAATAGAAAAAGAAAAAACGCGATTTACGCGGGCAATGTATTGATAATTCTTTTGATAT
>JAFRPB010000006.1 GCA_017429345.1 Clostridia bacterium
AGCGGGCGAGCAGACAAGGACCTGCTCGGTCTGCGGAAAAGTCGAGACTCAGGCGATCGACAAGCTCGAGCACAGCTGGGGCGAGTGGGTCAATGACGACGGTTCCGAGGCGACCTGCACCTCGGGCGGTACGCAGCACAGAGAGTGCGCGATGTGCGGCGAGATCGAGACGAGGAATCTTCCCGGCGGTTTCGGGCATCATATCGCGCATCCGAACCTGCGCGGCGAGGGCTACTGCGAATACTGCGGCGAGTTCATCTGCAACCGCTGCGAAGAAATGACGCAGTTTGAAGATATCGAAATCATCGGCATTTTCTACCGCATCGTTCATTTCTTCATCCACTTCGCGCATATGATCTCCTATCATTCCAACGGTTTTTAAGGCAATACCGCACAATTCGGGCGTGCGGATTGCGTAGCAGATTTTTTCGTCAGATTGCACAGCTATTTCTTGACAACCGTCAGGTTGTCAAGAAATAGCTGTGCGAGATAACGGAACAAAGATCAGGCGAGAAGCGCATTCGCATTTGTGCGATGTTGCCTTAAGATTGATGCTTTACAGAAATAGCCGACCTGCTTCCCGCAGGTCGGCTATTTCTGTAAAGACTGATTTATTAAAGCAGGCAATAGAGCAGTTCACACCCAACACGATCCGGCGCGATGCGGGATTTGAGCTGTTGACCGTCAACTGTCGACTGCAGATCGGAAAACGACTTCACGATCTAATGATCTCACGGTCGCAACACGCAACACGCCCTCACGAATCATACTTTCCCCGCACGATCCTCGCGCTGTTGAACAGCACGATAAACGCGCCGATGTTATGCAGGAACGCGCCGAGGATCGGCGTGACAACGCCGCAGGCGGCGAGGAAGATCATCAGGAAGCTCGTCAGAAACGCGATGATGATATTCTGATAAATGATCTCTTTTGTTTTCCGCGCAAGCAGCACCGTAAAGGGCAGGTTCATCAGCGAATTGTTCATCAGCGAGATATCCGCGCTCTGGATCGCCGTATCGGAGCCCATCGCGCCCATCGCGATACCAACGTCCGATTCGTTCAGCGCGAGCGAGTCGTTGATGCCGTCGCCGACCGTCGCGACGCGGTATTCCTTTTTCGCCTCGCGGATCTTCTCGAGCTTCTGTTCCGGCAGCAGCTCGCAGAACATCTCGTCCGCCGAGATCGATTCCGCGATCCTTGACGCCTCGACGCGGTTGTCGCCGGTCAGAACCGATATTTTCTTCACGCCGAGCGTACGCAGGGCGGCGAAGGTCTGCTCCACGTCGTCGCGCAGCACGTCGCGAAAGACGATATATCCGAGCACGTCGCCGTCCTTCACGACCCACGAGGTCGAGCCCTCGGCGGCGTTTTCGCAGGGCGGCTCAACGCCGAGCGAGCGCAGAAAACGGTCGTTGCCGAGAATGATCCTGCCGCCGTCCTTCTCGCCCGTCACGCCGTTGCCGGCGACTTCGGTGATCGTATAGTCCTTATCGTAATCGAGCTTCGCGCAAAGACGCATCACGGATTTTGACGTCGGGTGCAGCGAGCCGTGCGCGACCGCCGCGGCCGCCGTCAGCAGTTCCTGTTCGTCCGATGCGCCGAAGAGCTTCATATCCACTGCCTCGAGCGTGCCGCCGGTGATCGTGCCGGTCTTGTCGAAGACAAAGCAGTCCGCGTCGGTCAGCGTTTCGATGAACGCCGGGTTTTTAATGAGCACGCCGCGCTTCGAAGCGGTGCCGAGCGCCGCCACCACGGGCGCGGAGGAAACGAGCATATACCCGCAGGGGCAGCTCACGACGAGTACGGCGATCGCCTTGGAGATGTCCTTTGAAAACAGCCAGATCAGCGTCGCGATCACGAGCACGATCGGGATGTAATAGAGCATGAACCGGTCGACGAGCTTCGTCTCCGGCAGCGTCATATTCTCCGCCGTTTCAAGGAGCTTTACGATACGGTTGAACGAGGTATCCACATACGCTTTTTCGACCTGCACGGTCAGAAGACCGTCGATATTCGTCGTGCCCGCATACACTTTATCGCCGACGCCGACCGTTTTCGGCAGGGATTCGCCCGTCAGCGATTTCTGGTCCATATTCGACTCGCCCGCGATCACCGCGCCGTCGATGGGCAGGCCCATCCCGGGCTTGACGGAGATCACGTCGCCGACCCTGAGGGATTTCGCGTCGACCTCGCGCTCCTCGCCGTTTTCGACGAGCAGGGCTGTATCCGCCTGCATTTTTTTCAGGCCCTCGATCGCGTCCCGACCGCCCATGATGCTTTTTTCCTCAAAGAAATGCACCACGGTCAGTATGATCGGGATCAGGATCGCGACGATAAACTGCCCGTCGAGCACCGAAACGACCATCGCGATCGTCACGAGAATTTCCATCGCCGCGCCGACGTCTTTTTTCAGAAAGCCTCTGACCGCCGTCGCAGCCACGGGAATGCCGATGATCAGCACGCTGATCAGATACACCAGCTCCGCGATCACGGTCTGCTCCGGCCATATGCGGCTGAACAGATACCCCGCGCCGAAAAACACCAGCGCCGCGACCGAGGAAAGAATACTGCGCGACAGTTTCTTTTTATCCTTATCCGAAATATATGTTCTTGTCTGTTCCCGCAGGGAATCCCCCGCCATATTGTTGATCCGCTTCATTTGTCCCCTCCGTTCACGGCAGCACGACCTTCGGCGCGCCGCTCTCCCCGTCGGGGATCACCACGGTCCTGCCGCTCTGCGCGATCAGCGCGCCGAGACGGGCGCGGAACACGCCGTTCTTCACGACCTCGGGATTCGCGGCGAACTGCCCGTAAAGCCCGTTGAACTGCTCGGCGATCGAGGTCGCCTTCGCCACCGCGGAGGACTGGTTCGCCTTCGCGTCGTCGATCAGCTTCTGAGCGTCGGATTCCGCCTGCGGGATCGCCGATTCGCGGTAATCGTTCGCCTGCTGGATCAGCGTCTGCTTGCGCACCGAGGCGGTCGTCGCGTTGTCGAACGCCTCCACCGCCTCGGGTGGCGGTACGATGCCTGTCAGCTCGATGTTCGTCACGGTTACGCCCAAGGCCAGCCGGTCGATCACCTCCTGCGCGTTCTGCATCGTGCGGGCGCAGATGGTGTTTTTTTCGCTCGTGAGCATTTCGTCCACCCCCGTTTTCGCGGCGAGGGTGCTCATTTCGCTCGTGATGACGCCGTTCAGCATGCTTTCCGCGTCATTGACATAGAGCGCGTAGGCGATCGGATCGCTGATCTTGTATTTGACCGCCATTTTCAGCAGCAGGATATTGCTGTCGCCGGTGATGACGTAGCCTTTTTTACGGATGCTGCCGCCGATCGTGTCGCCTGTGCTGTTGAGCGCCGTGACCGTAAGCTCCTGCACTTTCTCGACCGGGATCTTAATGACCTCGTCGATGAAGTTCGGCAGGGCGAAGTGCAGCCCCGGCTGCTTGATCTGCGTCTGCTGTTCGCTGCCCGTCAGCGCGCCGAAGCGCAGCACGACGGCGACCTCGCCCGCGTCGACCTTGTAAACGCCCGTGAGCAGGATCACAACGACGGCAGCCGCGACGAACCATTTGAAATATCTGATCGCCGAGGTCAGAAAGGCCTCGAACACTTCAATGCTTTTTTTCTTCATACCGTATCCTCCGGATCGTCCTTTTCGTCTGAAATCGGTGTTCTTTGTCCGGACGGTCAATCGTTCTGTGTGAGGATATCGAAAGCGGAATCCTCCGCGTTCATAATGATCACGGTATCCGCCGATACGGAATTCTCAAGGGCGATCAGCTTCTTGAGATAGACGAACAGTTCGGCGTTTTTATCGTACGCCTCGCCGTAGATGTCCGCGATCTTCTTTTCGGTCTCGGCGTCGATCTTCGCGGCTTCAAGCTTGCCGTTCGCGATCAGCTCCGCGGCTTTCGCGTCCGCCTCGCTGATGATCTGCGCCGCGTCGCGTTTACCCTCGGAAAGCAGCTTCGTGACCTGCTTTTCGCGGTCCGCGATCATCTGCTCGAGCACGCTCTGCAGGTTGTTTTCCGGCAGAGCGATGCGCTTGATGCGCACCTCTTCGACGGCGATGCCGTAATCCTTGAATGCCTTTTCGGCGATCTGTTCCTGCATCTTTTCGGTGATCTCGGGGATCCTGATATTGTCGAGATCGGTGGAGACCAGCGCCGAAAGCTCATAGCTGCCCATCACGCCGTTTTTCACGTTCGCGGCAAGATCGTTCAGATAGCTCTTTGCTTTTTCCGCGTCGCCCACGCTGGTATAGAACCGCAGCGGGTCCTCGATATGCCAGATCAGATACGTTTGCAGAATGATGTTCTTTCTGTCGTTGGTCAGCGTTTCGTTATATCCCGAATCCATATACTGACTGCGCGCGTCGAAAGTGATGATCTTTTCGAAAGGCGAGGGCAGCTTGAAGTATAAGCCCGCCTGCGTGCAGACTTTGCGCACCTCTCCGAAGCGGGAGACGATCGCGCTCGAGCCCTCGCGCACCGTAAAGCAGAAGCCGTAAACGAATACGATCACGACCAGCAGAAAAGCGAATATCCATTTGATTTTCTTTTTCATAACGAGCTTCCTCCCTTATTTCGTCGGGTATTGCAGCGCGGCGGATTGCTGTACGACGTTCGCGCCGCCGAGGTTGAACATCACGTCGGACGGATCGGCCGAGCCGATAAAGACGTAAACCCTTCTGCCCGTGACGACCGTTTCGAACGTGTCGAGATATTTTGAAAGCGTCACCGCGCTCGGATGCGCCGTATAGGCGCGCGCCGCGGCAAGAAAAACGTCCATCTCCGCGCGCACTTCGGATACCCGCGAGGTCTGCGACGCCCGCGCGCCGACGACGGCGGTGTTTGCCTCCTGCTCGGCTGCGGCGAGCTTTTCGGCGGCGGAAGCCTCCGCGTTGGTGATCAGGGTGTTTTTCTGTATCTCTGCGCTTACGACGCCCTGATACACGTCCGCCACGTCGATAGGCGGGTGAATACCCTCAAGAAGCACCTGATTGACGCGCAGCCCGAGGCCTGCGGCCTGACAGAATTCGTTCAGCTCGTCGCGCATTCCGTCCGCGAGGGAGCTGCGGTCGACGCTCAGCACCGTACCGAGATCGGTGTTGATCGTGCGGTGCATGACAAGCTCATAGGCCTTCGCGCTCAGAACGTCCTCCGGCGAGGAATACGCGGTGACGTACCGGTAAAGATCGTCGATCACGAATGAAATCTTCATATTGACCGAGACAAGCTCGTTCCCGTCGCCGAGCAGGAGCTTGTATTCCTTCGCTGCATGGGATTGCGTCCAGAGATTGTCGACGGAGGTGGAGTCTTCATAGCCGACGGAGATCTCTCGTACCGTCGATACGTTGTAAAGCTCGGTTTTTTCGACCGGCCACGGCAGTTTTACATGGAAGCCTTCGCTCACGACCGTGTCGCCGCGGATCCTGCCGAGGCGGTAGACCACCGCCTGCTGATAGGGCTCGACTTTATAGAAGCAGGTAGAGACGAACAGCACCCCGAGCAGCGCCAGGAGCGCGGCGGGCAGTATGCCCGCTGCGTAGCGGATGCTCCACAGGGATTTCACCGAAAGCCCGGTGTGCTCTTCGAGAAAATCCGCAAGGCTGATCTTTTCGCCGTTTCTGCGCCGGGACACGATCGCAAGATAGTCGAAATCGGTCAGCACCTGCCGTTTGATCACTGCTGCCGTCATGCCGACAAGCATCAGAAGCATGACGGCGCCGGGAAACAGCCGCAGAAACCAGAGCAGCGCCGTCAGGGTCGGGATATTCAGCACGGCATAGAGCGTCAGCAGCAGCGCTGTGACCGCGGATATGACGCCCGCGGCGAGGATCAGGATCCGTCCCGTCTCGCTGCCGGGCTTGCTCTCTTTGGAGCGCATCCACATGCCGACCGAGAAAAACAGCACCGCAGCGGCGACCGTGATCCCGATCTGGAAGAACCCGACGGAATCCGAGACGGAGAGCGCGCTGAATCCGGCGTCGAACAGCAGAAAGATCGCGAAACGGAGAATAACGTAGATCTGCAGCGCGATATAGATCACGGCGATGAATTTCAGATCGCCCGCGCGCGTTTTTTTCTGTTGCGTCGCAGCGGTTTCCGTTTCCGAGGCGGTTTGCGTTGCGTCGGGAGTTCCCGTCGCCGCGGCTTCGGCGCTGTCGGAAACTGCCTGAGGCGGGGTGCTTCCGGCCGCCGGTTTCTTGAAGAAGCGGCGTTTTCTGCCGGTTGCGCGGGGCTTTTTCTCCGGCTTCGGCTTTCTGGCGAGCACCTGGGCGCGGGCCGCGTTCGCAAGAAGCATCAGCCCGTAGAAGCAGGAGAAATACAGGAAAATCGAACAGAACAGCCCGGCGATCCCGTAAAACCCGCCCGCGTTTCTGGCCGCGGAAAAGACGAAGCTCATCACCAGAAGCAGCGTCCATGGGAAAGTATACATCCGTTTTTGTCTGTTTTTCAGCTTTTTCAAACAGATCCGCCCTTTATATAATTAGATATCATAGATATAATATTAAATCATTTTTTTTTGGCTGTCAACAAAAAATCGAAAATTGAGTCCCGGGACCCGAGATGCGAGAGTCGAGATGCGAGAGTCGAGATGCGAGAGTCGGGATGCGAGAATCGAGATGCGGGAGTCGAGATGCGGGAGTCGAGATGCGGGAGTCGAGATGCGGGAGTCGAGATGCGGGAGTCGAGATGCGGGAGTCGAGATTTTGATTTAAGATATAAGATTCGAGATTCAATATGAAAGCCCGAAAATGCATCTTATCTCTCATCTCTTATCTCTCATCTCTTATCTCTGATTTATCTCAGCTCTGCGAGCTCATTCTGCGCACAAATCGGAATTTCCCGTTGACATTCCGTCCGCCGGAATGTATTATTAATTCAAACGAAGAAAAGGAGCGAATCTTATGTATCTCGGCATTATCAACGGTTGGGAAGAAGGCCATTTCAAGGCGGTCAGCGAGCTGGGGCTGCAGGGAATCGAATTCTGCATCAACGGCAGCGTGGATTCCGCGCCGGTGCTGGCGAAAGCGGACGAGATCCGCGCGAATTCCGAAAAATACGGTGTGCGCGTCGGCTCGATCGGTCGTTGGGGCATGCCCCGCGTCGATGAAAAGGGCGAGGTTATCCCCGCGGCGCGGCAGCACGATTTGAACCTGATCGATCTCTGCGAAAAAGTCGGCTGCCCGGTCTATAACGTGGGCTGCAACTGGACCGAGGGCAAGACTTTCTATGAGAACTGCCAAATTGCGATCGGCGTGTTCTCATATCTGATCGGTTATGCGAGAGATAAGGGCGTGAAGATCGCCGTCTACAACTGCGACTGGGATAACTTCGTATATAACGACAAGGCGTGGTCGGTCGTGCTTTCCGCGCTGCCGGAGCTGGGAATCAAGTTCGACTCCTCCCACGCGATCAACCGCCGCGAGGATTATCTCAAACTCCTCGCCGACTGGAAGGAGCGCGTCTATCACGTGCACGTCAAGGGCAATCTGCAGGTGGACGGCCATTCCTACGACGACTCTCCGGCGGGACTCGATACGACGAAATGGCGCGCGATCATGTCGCTTCTCTATATCGGAAATTACAACGGGATGCTTTCGATCGAGCCGCATTCGGATAACTGGCGCGGCGCGAAGGGGCAGTGGGCGATCAGGTTCACGATCGACTTCATGCGCCCGTTCATCATGCCCGAGGATTTCGATGTGAAAGATGATGTTTATATGCCGTAAATTCTGATTTATCGGGATGTAAGGCAGTAGGCAATAGGCATTAGGTAACAACCCGAGGCGCACTGCGTAAAATTGACAAGTCTATTGCCTAATGCCCAATGCCTAATGCCTGTAAATTCTGATTTAACGGCTTCGCCGTTAAATCAGAATTTGAAAGGAGCCCATATGGACAATATCATTCCCTGGATCGGGATCTTCGCGATCCTGATCGTGTTTATCGTGATCTTCATTATCGCGTCCCGCAGCTTCTCAAAGCGCGCGAAGCTGAAAAAGGAATTCTATGCCAAGGCGCAGCGCCAGCGGGATAATATGCTCAAATACCGCGATGCGGACGAACGCACGCTTGCCGCCGCGCCGGCCGCCGAACTGATCGAGGGACTGGCCGCCGGCGTGCAGGATGAGCTCGCTGACTGCGCCGCGCCGAACGCGGCTTTTCTTGAGCTGCCCCTTTGGCGCAGGTACGCCTACGCCGCGTATTATTTTTTCTCCGATACTAAAATAAAACTCTCGGGCTTCTTCCGCAACAGCGCAGATCCGCTGCTTTCGACGGCGATGGAGTGCCTTGAAAAGACCGGCATGACGGAGTATCTTTCCCTGATCCGTTCCGCGTATGAAATGCTCGACGACAACAACGACGCCGTTTCAGTCGATGAGGCGAAGATCGCCGCATGGGACGCTGAATACGCGAAGCTCGATTCCGCGCCGCTGACGGAGAGCGTGAAAAACGTGATCCTGTGCGCTAAAA
>JAFRPB010000122.1 GCA_017429345.1 Clostridia bacterium
AAAGCCGCCGAGATCAACGAGGCGTATGAGGCGGAGAGTGAGCAGTGATCAGTGAAAAGTGAAGTGTGAAAAGTGAAATGTGAAAAGTGAAATGTGAAAAGTGAAATGTGAAATGTGAAAAGTGAAATGTGAAAAGTGAAATGCGAAAAGTGAAATGTGAAAAGTGAAATGTGAAAAGTGAAATGTGAAAAGTGAAATGTGAAAAGTGAAATGTGAACGGTGTTCGCTAACACGCAAAACGCAAAACAAAAAAACTATGAGCTATACAAAAAAACTTACATTTAAAAACGGAAAATTCACGATCCTGCAGGTCGCCGACCCGCAGGATCTGCAGTTCGTGCGCGGAACGATGATGAAAATGCTCGATCGGGCTTACGATGCGGTAAAGCCCGACCTCGTTGTGCTGACGGGCGATCAGATCCTCGGCAACCACCTGCGCGACTGCAACCGGTGGACGATGCTGACCGTGCGCGACAAGGCGGGGGAGAAGCTTGCGATCCGCACTTCGCTTATAAAGCTGCTTGACCCGATCGAGAAAAGAAAACTCCCGTTCGCGATGAACTACGGCAATCACGACGATATGAACCTCATCACGAAAGAAGAGCAGGCGGATATTTACCGCGAGTATGCATACTGCGTCGGGCTTGATCAGACAGATCCCTCTGTAGAGTGTGATACGTACAATATCCCGGTCTATTCCGAAGACGGCGCGAAAATGCTCTGGAATCTCTGGATGCTCGACAGCGCGCGGTATGACAAAACGGAAAAGCGTTCGCATCATTACGTCACACCCGAAACGGTCGCATGGTATGAGAAAAAGAGCGCGGAGCTCAGAACGCGGAACGGCGGCGTTCCCGTTCCCTCGCTGATGTTTCAGCACATCCCGCTGCCCGAAACGCTCGCGCTGATCGAAGAATGCGAGAGAAAGAACGCCGCGATCTGCTCAGAGGGTAAATATTATCGGCTGAAAAGCGACGTTTACGGCGTACTGGGCGAATATCCGAGCGTCTGCGAAACACAGGTCGGGCAGTTCGACGCGATGAAGCGATGCGGCGACGTGCGCGCGGTCGTCTTCGGTCACGACCACAGCAACTGCTTTACCGGCAGGCTGGACGGGATCGATCTCGTTCAGACCGGCGGCGCGTCTTTCCGTTGCTACGGCTCGTCGAAAGCGCGCTGCGTGCGCGTGTTTACTTTATATGACAACGGCGGGTATGACACATATACGATCTCCTATTGGGATCTGATGGGCAGAACGCCCGTCAGCGCCGTCCGGTATTTTTGGGATGCGGACGAGATGGCGTATATCAAAGGTTTTACGCTCGGCGCTGCGGCGCTCGCGGCGGGATGCGCCGTCGGAGCGCATCTGATCCGGCGCGGAAAACAATAACTGACCGGGGCGCTTCTGCAAAGTAAAATATTAATATTTTTGATAGGAAACAACATATATTAAAAAAATATGTTGATTTTTTTATGAAAATGTGATAAAGTGATAATGTGATGAGCCCCTGTAATGTGCTGTTATTCCGCAGGGGCTTTTTAACAAAGAAGCAAACAAAACCGTGTCTGTTTTTAAGGAGGCAGATCTGATGAAAATGAATCGTAAGTTTATAAGTGTTTTGCTCTCGCTTGTGATGGCGCTCAGCGTATTGCCGTTCGCCGCGCTGACGTCTCTCGCGGCGCCGACGTACTACAATCTGTGGGTCGGCGACACGCAGGTCTCGAGCGCGAACGCGAACGACATTCTCGGCAACGGGCGCGCAAGATACGACGCGTTGAAGCAGACGCTGACACTACAGGCGTTGAAGATTTCCACGTCGCATGAAAACGCGACGATCTATTCCGATTTGACCGGAACTCTGAAGATTGTCGGTTCGCTCCTGACGTCGGATACCGGCGCGGATTACGGCCTTTATGTCAAGAACGGGTCTGTGGAGCTGAACGCAATGAACGCTTCGGACAATGGTTCACTGTCTTTTAACGGAAAAAGAACCGGCATCTACGCAGACGGAAGCATCACGATCATCGACAAGCACGTTTTCGCCACCGGCGGAGACGGCACGGGGATCTATTCCAAGGATGGGGCCCTTTATATTATGGCCAAAGACAAGCAGATCATTGCCAACGGCGGCGCATACGGGATCAGAGCCAACGGGTCGGTAACGATCGCGGAGGTCGGCGCTCTGAACGCAAACGCTTCCGCGGTCGAAGGCACCGGCATCTGCTCCATAACCGACAGCGTCCGGATCGGAGCGGCCAATGAAGGCGAGATCACCGTCAGCGGTGAAAGAAACGGCATCTGGGCAAAGAAGTCCGTATTCATGAACGGCGGTGTGCTTACGAGCACCTGCACAAGAGACAAAGATAAAACGGAGCCGGGCTACGGCATCTGCTGCAAAGACGGCGATCTTAACGTCGCCGGCGGCATCCTGACTTCTTTGGGCGGGCACAACGCGGTCATAGCTCAGAACATCACCGTCAGTGGCGGTACGTTTGTCGCAGACAAGGCGTGGTACGGAGCATCCTGTATCACTAATTTCACCATTGTAAAAGGCAACGTTACCGCGAAGGGACAGATGAACGGCGTCACCGCGACGAATTTTGAAATCAAAAAAGACGGCGAAATTTATGCGCTCGGTCCGACCGATACGGCGTTCCACGTCAACGGCTCGTTCACGATCGCGCCGGAGCTTGCGATCAACGAGCCGGAAGGCGCAGTGCTTGAAGGAACAATAATAAAGAACGCGGAGGGGTATGAAGCGAAGTACGCCCGGATCGGCAAACCGATCGAACGGTATAACATCTGGGTCGGCTCTCTGCGTCTGACTGAGCTGAATGCTGCCGACGCTTACGGCGACGGCAAGATCGTTTACGATCCCGCGACCGGGACGCTCACGCTGAACGATCCGGAGATCCTCGGCACGTATAACGACGCGAGGATCTATATCGACGATGTTGACGTAGTACTCAAGGGCAGCGCGACGCTCGAGGGCGCGGATTACGGCGTCTACGTCGACGGGGTCGGCAGCCTTGACGTGCACGGCGATTTTACCGCCAAAGGCAAGGAATCGGGTTTCCTCGTCGGCGGATATCTTTCGCTTGAAGAGGGCACGATCGTTTCCGAGGGCGCAGAGAATCACGGCATTTACGCCGGGCTCGGCTGCGTGATCGACTGCGACGAAGTGACCGCGACCGGCAAGAGCAACGGTATCTATCTTGAAGACGGCGATCTGAAGATCGCGAACGCAAAGGTCACCGCGACGGGAGCTTCTGAACGCGGCATTTTTGTCAACTCCGGTTCTATTAAAATCGAGAACGGCGCGGAACTGACAGCCGAAGGCGCGGAATATGGTGTTTTCGCATACGGAAACATCAGTATTCAAAATGCTGCCGTGAATGCGAAGAGCTCGGTCGATACGGCGATCTGTTCGGAAGCCGGTGATGTCTCTGCGACGGATAACGCAACGGTCACCGCCGCGTCCGAAAACCTGATGGGCATCCAGTGCCCGGACGGCATTTTCACCTGCGACGCGATCATACAGGTCACATCCGGTGAAGAAGGTATTTATGCCGGAAGCGTCAATATGAACGGCGGCGTCCTTGACGTAACGTCCGCCGGAAAGACCGCCGTATTTGCGAAGACCGGCGGCGTCCTGATGCTGAACGGCGAACTGAACGCGACCGGCGCGAACGGTATCGTCGCGGAAGACGGCGACGTCAACATCTCCGGCGGCAAGGTCGTCGCGACGGCGAATTCCGAAGAGGAAGAGTCCTACGCGATCTGCGCCGCGGATGATACGATCATTCTCTGCACGGCGAACGTTCAGGCGAAATCGAACGGCCACGGCATCTATGCGAATAAGAACGTCGAGATCGACACATCCACGATCTCCTCGCAGGCGGTAAAGGGATATGCGCTTGCCTCCCGCAAAGACATGATCATGGAGGGCGGCACGGCTGTTCTTCTCAGTAATGAAAACGATGCGGTCCACGCCGCAGACAACCTGATGCTGGATCAGAGCGTCAGCCTGACCGCGCAGGGCGGCAAGTACGGTATTTATGCCGGGGAAGAGCTGAACGTAGTCAAGGCCAGCGTCAACGCCGACGGACCGGACGACGCGGTCTACAGTGAAAACGGCAAGTTCTTCCGTGAGCCCACGCTTTACCTCACCGAGCCGATGAACGGCAAGGTCTCCGCGGATAATAAAACGATCGTGACACTTTATGAAGAGAAAGCCACGTCCGTCAAGATCCGTCTGGAAGGACTCTCCTTCGGCGTATTCGTCGGAAGCACGGAGATCACGATGGACAACATGAACGACGTGTTCGGCGATATGTCGGTCGTGTTCGATCCTGCCGACTATACGCTGAGGTTCCTTAATAACGTTGCGATCGCCGGGGATCACAACGGCGCGAAGATCTACGCGAAGGACGTCGATCTGACGATCGCGGGCAACGAAGATATTCTTGACGATACTGCTTCCTACGGCGTGTATGTCGAAAACGGCTCGGTGACCTTCGACGGTTTCTTCAAGATCAAAAGTTCCGACGCGGCGGTCTATGCCGATAAGGATATCATTGTTCAGAGCGGCAGCGTCGAAGCCGAGGGCGGCAATAAGGGTCTTGTCGCAAAAGAAGATATCACGATCGTCAACGCATCCGTCGATGCGAAGGGCAACGACGCGATCTGCGCCGACGAAGAGATCTATATGTCCAACGTTTCGGTGAATGCGGAAGCCCTGAACGGCATCGGCTTATTCACGATGAACGGGAATATCGTGATCACCGACGTCTCTCTGGTCAGAGTGAAAGGCACGAACGCCGGTTTCAGGACCGCGGCCGGCGATATTGAAATCGGTCTGAACTGCAACGTGGAAGCGGACGGCGGCGAGAACAAGGCGTTTGACGCCGCAGGCGCGATCACGCTGGATGATACCCAAGCGATCACCGAGCCGGAAGGCGCGAAGATCGACGGCGGCACGATCACCCAGGCCGACGGCACCGGCTTTGCGGTCAAGGCGAAGATCGAGCCGAAACCGATGACCTGCATCGTCAACTTCGATACCAAAGGCGGTACCGAAGTCGAAGCGCAGACCGTAGTACTGGGCAATTCTCCCGTGAAACCCGCGGAAGATCCGACAAGAACCGGCTTCACTTTCGACGGCTGGTATGCGGACGAAGAATATACGACCGAATTCCCGTTCGACGATCCGATCAGCAGCGATACGGTCGTCTACGCAAAGTGGACCGAGATCGCGGCTCCGCCCGAGAATTATACGGTTTCCTTTGACGTGGACGGCGGCAGCGAGATCGCCGCGCAGACCGTTGAGGATGGCAAGACCGCGGAGAAACCCGAAGACCCGACGAAGGAAGGCTACGATTTCTCCGGCTGGTTCACGGATAACACGTTCGCCGTCGGCTTCGATTTCGCTCTGCCGATCACCGCAGATACAACGGTATATGCGAAGTGGACAAAGCATGAGGAGATCAAGAAGTATTCCGTCGTATTCCATGTCGACGGCGGCAGCGAGGTCGCTTCGCAGATCGTCACCGAGGGCGGTCTGATCGAGAAGCCGGAGGATCCGACCAGAGAGGGCTATACCTTCAAGGGCTGGTTCACCGACGATACCTTCGCAACGGGCTTTGATTTCACTGCGCCCGTCACCGCGGACGTAATGATTTACGCAAAATGGACGAAAGATGAAGCGCCGGAAGCGCCGAAATATACCGTTACCTTTATTTCCAACGGCGGTTCGGACGTGGAAGCGCAGACCGTTGAAGAAGGCGATCTTGCCGTAAGGCCCGCCGACCCGACCAGAGAAGAGTATACCTTCAAGGGATGGTTCGAGGATGAAGAACTGACGACGGAATACACGTTCCTGACGGCTGTGACTGCCGACGTCACGGTTTATGCGAAGTGGGAGAAAAACGAGGCTCCCGGCGAGACGACCTATACCGTGACCTTCAACACCGACGGCGGCGCGGAGATCGCGGCGCAGACTGTGAAGGAAGGCGAAAAGGCGGAGGAACCCGCCGATCCGACAAAAGAAGGCTTTACCTTCAAGGGCTGGTTCGCGGACGCGGAGCTGACTGCGGCGTTCGATTTCACTCTGCCGATCACCGCTGATACGACGGTTTACGCGAAGTGGGAAAAGAACGAGGCTCCCGGCGAGACGACCTATACCGTGACCTTCAACACCGACGGCGGCGCGGAGATCGC
>JAFRPB010000123.1 GCA_017429345.1 Clostridia bacterium
GCCTCAAAAGCTTTGCAGCGGTCACACTCGCAGTAATTATAGTTATCGTTCTGCGTAACGGAGATGATCTGCACCGAGGCGTTCGGATCGTGCCGCGCCGCAGCGATGTTCAGCACGTTCCGCGTTGCGATCTCGAGAACGGCGGGCTCGGTCAGACAGGGCTGATCGGTCGTGCGCTCGCCGTCGTGCAGTGCGAGCTGCTCGGGGTTCGTCTCGGCGTGCGCCGCGGTCTCGCAAAGGCCGCCCATCGTGTGGCAGAAGCCGCCGAGATAATTGACCGTGCCGCCCATTTCGGCGGGAATACCGCGGTAAGTGCCGCCGTTGAGTCCGTTCGCCATCGAATATTCGGTGTTGCAGGGACTGCGCCAGTCGGTATCCGCATACTCAAAGAACGGCGCGTAGGAAATATCCGCGTCGGCGGGGACGGAAACGCTCTGGGCCGTCGGAAGCACGGTGACGGTCGAGGTATAGACCTTTCTTCCGAAGAATTCCTCGAGCAGACGGTACGCGCCGACCTGCAGGCCGCGCACGCCCGCGCCGCGAAGATGGATATTGCCGTCGATGACCTTGATGCGGTAGCCGTTGTCCGCGATCCCCACAGGGTCGATCGCGGAGGCCGCGCCCACGGCGATATAGCTGCCGGCGGGCTCGCTCACAATGGCGATCTCGGTCCCGAAGACCTCGGAAAGTCCGCTCTGCAGCTTCCCGGCGGCAAAGCTTTCGTAGCTCGTCGGCTCGGCGGGAATGAGGATCGACCATGTGCCGTCTACGGAGACGCCGCCGTCCGCGGCGAACGCGGGCAGCATACAGCCGAGCGCCAGCACGGCGCAAAGAATAAGAGAAATTGTTTTTTTCATCTCTATATGATTCCTTTCTGATCAGATATATGAATTTATTGAAATTTCCGCGTTACTCCGACGCTCTCTGTCAATCAAAGAGCGCAGCGATCTTATCGATCAGCCTGACGAAGAAATAAAGGAACTTTCGGAACGCCCGCTGAATCGAGGACATCGGATTCTTATCTGTTGTTTTATCTCTGCTTTCGCCGAACAGCTCCGCGGGAACAGACGCAACGAACTGCTCGGGCTGCTCGATACCGAGCGCGTAGAGCGCGATTGCGGCGACGTCGCGGTTGTGCACGTTCTCGTTCAGCTCGGTTTGATTGACGGAATGACCCGCGACCGCAAGCACAGCGGAGCTTTCCTCCTTGGTCTGACCGCCGTGGCCGCCGTCGGTCTCTCCGTGATCGGCGACAAGGATAAACAGGCTGTCCTTCATCAGACCGCGTTCCTCGATCGCGTCATAAATCTCGCCGAGATAGATATCCGCTTTTTTCGCGGCGTTGTAATATTGCTTGCTGAATCCGCCGTAGGTATGCGCCGCGTGATCTACACTGTCGAGCTGCACGAACATCAGCTTCGGCACGTTGCCCTGCTCGAAATAATCCAGGATCGCGTCAACGACGAGCGGATCTGTGCCGCGGTTGATCTTTTTTACGTTCAGATCGTTTTCGATGATGCCGTGGTTGATGGCGCTCCAGTTGTTGAAGGAGACCAGCTCCGCGTCGGGGAAAGCCTTGCGGGCATAATAGAAAACAGTGTTGTTGCCCGAATCGGAGCCGCGCTCGTTTTCTTCGCACCAGCCGTTGGTGAAGCCGTGCGTCGTATATTCGACGCCCGTAAGGATCGAACCCCAGTTCTGCGCGCTGACCGTGACATATTCTGTGACGGCGTCATGCCGGTAGGCGTTGTCGGCAAAAATACGATCGAAATTCGGACTGTCCACCTTTTCAAGCGACGCGCCGAGTCCGTCCACGCCGATAATGAATACGTGCTCGTATGCGCCGAAGCTGTCATACGCTTCCGCCGCGAAGGCGGCGGGAGCGAACGCAAGCAAAAGCGTCAAAACGAGCACTACGGAAATGATCTTTCTCAATTCATAACACTCCTTATCATATTTATAGTTATATAATACCAAACAACCGCCGGTTTTTCAAGAATATTCTGTAAATAAATAATGATGATTTATTTTGAGAACATCGCGGCGAAACGCGCAAACAGGTCGCGGAACCACCAGACGAGCTGCCGCAGGAAATTACCGAATTTCGGCTGCTGCGGCACAAGGCTGTTTGTTGTGATATCCCGCACGCCCCAGCCGTAATACGTCTCCGCGGTTTTCAGATCGTCGACCGTCCAGACCATGGTTCTGAGCCCCGCGTCCTCTATGGCGCGCACAGTCTCTTCATCTGTAATATACGAAAAATCAATGCCGTCGATCCCGTTTACAAGGCAGAAATCGATACCGCTCTGCGTCGCGGGACTCTCGAGCAGATACATCGGCGTTTCGGGCATCAGGGGCCGCACGGCAAGAAGCACATTTCGGTCAAAGCTGATAATGACAAAACGGTCTTTTTCCTCGCGCGCATTCAGGATCCGGGCAAGCGAGCCGTAGTCGCCGGAGGGGATATCCTTGATCTCGATCACGCAGTGCAGACCGAATTCCTTACAGACGTCGAGATATTCGACAAGCGTGGGCGTTTTGAGATCAGGATAATCCGCGATATTGCTGCCCGCGTCGATCGTATAGCTCATCAGCTCCTCATACGTCATGTCGGCGATCGCGCCCTCACCGTCCGTCATGCGGTCGATCGTCGTATCGTGGGAGACGACCCACACGCCGTCGGACGTCAGGTGGATATCGCATTCCGCGCCCCAGAAACCGTACTCTCCCGCAAGGCGAAACGCCGGCAGCGTGTTTTCGGGCGCGATCGAGGAATATCCGCGGTGCGCCGTGGCGCGTATATCCCCGTTTCTGATATTGAATGACGAATAAAGATAACTTGTTTCCGCGAAAGCGGGCACGGCGAAACCAAACGCGAACACGATCGCAAGCACTAAAGAAAGGGTCTTTTTCATATCTTAATCATCTCCTTACTATGATAATAACAAAAACGTATAAATATATCAACACTTTATTTGATCGAACGACAGACCCGATTTTTTCGCCTGCGCCATCTGAAGACGCCGTTCGATATTGTAGGTCCTGCCGTCTTTGATAAATACTGCGCCGGTCTGCTTGAAGGTAAAGGGGACGCGGTATTTTACACATTGCCCGCGCATTGACATTATCCACTCAAAACGGCAGGGACGCGCGTCAGGACCGGATTCTCCGCCGCAGATCACGCGCTCGAGCTGCCCGGATGCAAGATAGTTTTCAATATGTATCTCGCCGAGCATCGGCTCGCAGATGATCTTTTTATGCCGGATCGGAAGCGCAAGCAGGATCGGCAGACGCTCGTCGGCTCTCTTCTGATCCTCGCAGGTGCAGCAGACGCTCACGTTCCGCCAGCCGTCGCCCCAGTCGGGCGGAACGCATTCGGCAAAGCGTGCGATGCGCTTTGTCGTGATATGAAAGTGAAGATCCTGCCGGATGCGGATCATATCCCAGCACTCGTCCCGCCACACGTCCGCCTCGTCAAGAAAGAAATCCGAGGTCATGCACGCCCATACGTCGCCCGTTTCGGGCGTAAGTTTATACTCCCCCTGCCTGTTTTTCGCAAGCGGCAGAGAGAACGACGCGGTCTTCGTCACGACGGAAGCGTCTTTGCCGATGCTCTCATCGCGGCGGTAAACGTAACAGTGCGCGCAGCCGGGGCTGATCTTTTTGCACCCGTGCCACGGATTCCATACGGGCATGGTAGCTCCTTTCAAATTCTGATTTGTCGAGGCGTCAGGCACACGGATGTAGGGGCGGGCATGACCGCCCGCTTGCGTTTTGAGTCCCGTCCTTTTTGGACGGGCGAAAAATGCAAAACGGTTAAATCTATTGAAAAATATACAATTTCTCCGC
>JAFRPB010000124.1 GCA_017429345.1 Clostridia bacterium
ATTTGATAGTTCTTAACAAGGAGTATGACATAGTTCTTGATAAAAACGACGAGAGAGGCGAACAGAACATTCGACTTCGGATTGTATCCGTTCCGCGCATTCTGCGCCGGGGGCTGTGCGAATCAGCACATCGATCCTGCATTTGCCCGGATCGTCCGGCTCCGGATCAAAAATGTCGATCCGCTCGACGTAGGTCCGGATGATATTCTGTCGGCCCTCGTCGCTGTGCAGCATCGTATCCCACGCTGCGGCAATGCCTTCCAATTCTGCGAGAAAGTCCTCCGCCTCCTTCGGCGCATTGTCCTGACGGATCCTTATCGCAAGCTCTGCCTCGCATTCTTTTATGAGGCGCGCTTCCTCTTTGCTGAGGTCATACCATTCCGGGTCGTTGGTATCGAGATAGCACTGCATTGCTCGTTTTTTCTTTTCCGTGTGACTTTTGATCTCGTTTTTCAGACGAACGATGTCTGGATCTTCTTCGTGGAGACGGATCGCCTCTTTCGCGGCACGAACGTATTCGTCGATCTGATAATCGTTCCAGATACGCTGCGTTACTATTGCAAGAACCGTTTCTTCAATCACGTCCTTCGGCACGTTCTGTTTGCGGCAGCGTTCGCTGCCCTTACCGTGCTTGCGGCGCTCACAAATATAGTAACAGTATTTATTGCCGTTTGCGCTTATACCACATTCGGTAATCATTTCCGTTCCGCACAAACCGCAAAACAGCTTTCCGCGAAGAATATATCTCTTCCGCGCCGGTTCCGCCGCGCCTTTATGCTGTCTGCTCTCCCGTATAATCTGAGCGCGTTCCCAAACCTCCTCAGAAACGATAGGATCAACCACGCCCTCTGTTGTGTAAACTTTGTGTTCCACCTTGTTATTGAATACGCTGACCTTTGTGCCGATATAAATCGGATTGGCAATCATTCTGTTCACGGTATCCCGTTTTACCTTTGCACCGCGAGAAGTCCGCACACCGTTATCATTCAGAAACTGCATGATTTCACCGGTCGTCATCCCAGCAAGATACATATCAAACGCCTGCTTCACAAAGGGACTGGTCGTTTCATCCACAGCATACCTTTTGCTCTTTTTTCCCTCGCCGACAACCTTTATTCCAATCGGAACAGAACTTCCGCCGTTGAAACGACCGTTTTTCACGTTGTCCCGCATACCGCGCACCACGTTTTTCCGAAGTTGGGCAACATATTCCGACGCCATAGTCACGTGGACGGCTTTTGAAATCTCGCCGCCGTAACCGTCGTCAAACACCTGCGTTGCATATTCGATCCGAACGCCGTTTTTATTCAAAGCATTCTCGTATCCGTAAAATCCACCGTGTTCTTCGCGGCTGATACGATCAAGCGCGTATGATACGACAACGTCAAATTCACCGTATTCGGCATCTTCTATCAGCTTAAGGAAATCGCTCCGCTTTTCTACGTCGTGTGAGGCGGATTTTGCGCTGTCGGAATACACACGGATCAGGCTGTAGCCCTTTCGCGTAATATAATCCGTACATTCCTTGACTTGCTGTTCTATACTTGCTTCTTTTTGCTTATCGGAGCTATATCTCGCATAGATCACGGCGCGATTTCTGACGACTTCCACCTCACGGAGATCTTCAACCGTACATTTTAATGCCATAACAAATTCACCCTCCTTATCTCAAGTATATTACGCGGATTCTCTATCCGCAAATGTACGGATCAGCAAGCTCCAACATCAAAAGCATCAGACGCCATCAAGTGCTTGCGCATTTTGTCGTACGCACCGTCGATAATGTGCTTCGCCCAGTTGCCGTCCTCAATCTCAAACGCCTCCGCAATGCTGACGTAAGAGTTCGCGTGCGGGGGCTTTGGTTCACGTTCTCCTTTTTTGTTCGTAATCATTTCCGGCTGCAGGCACTCGGAGCAGAAAGAGAGGTCCATCGCAACCATTTCCTTCTCCCGGTAGGTAAGAGCGTCATACGCTTTCATTACGGCGTCCGCGCGCATTGTCGCAAAGAAAACCGTTTCGGGGTTCCATGTGTAATCATCGACAAGATCCTCGCATGAATAATACGAATCTTCCTCATCCGGATCGGGCCCCATATTGTAATAATCCACGAATCGGTTGTTCCGATCACCGGCGAGCAGGTACTTCAGCGCCTCTTTCGGCGAGACCTCCGCCGCCTGGGCGATTTTTTCTATCGTCTCGGCGTCGGATCGGCTCCCGTATTCGCGATAAAACCGCATCACGTCCCGCAGCTTTTTGTATTGGTATTTCGACGGGACCGAATGCCTGCAATAGCTTGTCCGGACAAACTCGTGCATTTCGGTTTTGCCGTAATGCTTCGCGTAATCAAAAAACACCTTTTCTTTTTTGACGTCGTACTTTTGCAGCGCCTTCATTATCCCGTTGAGATACGCGCTCTTCAGATCCTCAAAGCAGCCCATAATGTGATACCAGACCTCAAAGGCCGACACTTCCAGATTGATCAACGGCTCACTGACCGAAAGAAAATAATTCAGCGACGCTTCTTTCTTTTCGGCGAGATAGTTTTCGATATGGCGCTGCATGGTATCGTTCATATTACAGCCGGGGATCGTAGCCTTTTCAACCGGGCAGGCTTTTCGCAGGAAACGGTAGGGGTCTACGCGGACCTCTTCGTCCTTCTCCTTTTTCCTTTTCGGTCGGTCGTCGTCCTCATCACCGTCGCCGTTTTCTGTTTCGGC
The DNA here is from genome assembly GCA_017429345.1 of Clostridia bacterium. Lineage (GTDB taxonomy): Bacteria > Bacillota > Clostridia > Oscillospirales > Acutalibacteraceae > RGIG2774. The sequence continues at coordinate 2,718 of JAFRPB010000124.1, forward strand.
AAAGTAATCGTCTTCCTCGTCCGGGTCCTCGCCGTCGTAATCGTATTCGTATTCGCTTTCGTCGTAATCTTCTTCGTAAACCTCGTACAACGATTCAACCTCCCGTTGCTATGCCGAACCGAAACCGCCCGACGGTGCGGCGGCGTAAAACCTTTTTTTGTCCATATCCGTAACGTACGCGCCGTTTGCGTAAGCAGTATCGTGAATTGCTTTTTCCTTACAATTTTGGGCCTCTATTTTTGCAAATTTAGAGAGCTCAGCTGAAATTTTACCTCTGTGTTCGTC
>JAFRPB010000007.1 GCA_017429345.1 Clostridia bacterium
ACCGCACATTTTGATTCATTTGTCAAGCCTTTTTTTGAAAAAACTTGGTTTTTTTCAAAAAAAGTAGGACCCCTCTATTGAGGAATCCTTAACTTAATGACATTGCAGACCTCTGCCGTCTTCGTGCGGCGGTGTGGGTGTCCGAAGGCTTGCCGAAGGATACCCCAACGCCGCGCGACAAAAAAATATTGAATGCCGTCGGGACGGGACGACATGAAATGCCGCCCGCCCGCAATGACATTCAAAACGGTGCGGGTCGCCGGTGGCGACCTCTGCTGAAAGCAGAAGCACCGACCGAGGCGGGAGCCGAGACCAGAGGTCTGCCATGCTACCGATTGTGTGCTCAACCCTTCAATCAATCGGTTGATGAGATTTCGACGACAATCTGTAAAATGAGATTCGCGCAGCGAATCCACCGAAATTATCCATTATCCATTGTTCATTCACGAAGTGAAACGGAGTGACAACCATGACGACAGGCATCGTCGGGCTCGGTCTGATCGGCGGCTCGATGGCAAAGGCATATAAAGCGGCGGGGCACACGGTCTTCGTCGCAAACCGCACGCGTCCGACCGCGGATTTTGCGATCCTCGCCGGCGCGGCGGACGGCATCCTCGACGAAAACACGATCCCGCAATGCGATCTGATCTTAGTTACGGTCTATCCGGATTCCACGGTCCGCTGGATCGAAGAAAATCAAGATATCATCGCGAAAGACACCTTCGTGATCGACTGCTGCGGCGTCAAGCGCGAGGTCTGCGAGCGCTGTTTCCCGATCGCCGAGAAAGCGGGCTTCGAGTTCGTCGGCGGGCACCCGATGGCGGGCACGCAGTTTTCGGGCTTCAAGTATTCGTTCCCGACGCTCTTCAAGGGCGCGCCGATGGTGCTCGTGCCGAAAAAAGGCGCGGATATGGCGTATCTGACGCATGTGAAGGAGCTGCTCGCGCCCGCGGGGTTCGGGCGGTACTCCGTCACGGACGCCGAGACCCACGACCGCGTGATCGGCTTTACCTCGCAGATGGCGCACATCGTCTCAAACGCGTTCATCAAAAGCCCCACCGCGCGCGAGCATAAAGGCTTTTCCGCGGGCAGCTACCGGGATCTGACCCGCGTCGCGTGGCTCAACGAGACGATGTGGACGGAACTGTTTCTCGACAACCGCGAAAATCTGATCTTCGAGCTCGATACTTACATTAACGAGCTGTCGAAATATAAAAAAGCCCTCGAGGACGGCGACGCGCAAAGCTTGAAAGCTCTGCTCGCCGAGGGCAGAATCATCAAAGAGGAGGTCGACGGCGTTGGCAAGCGTCAGAATTGAAGCCTCGAAAGCTTACGAAGTCATCATTGAAAAAGGGATCCTCGAGCGCTGCGGCGAGATCATCAGGAACGCCGCGGGCGGCGACTCCGTCTGCGTCGTTACCGACGACACCGTGGACGCGCTTTACGGCGAACGTTGCGTTGCGTCACTTCTGTCTTCGGGGTATCGCGTGGAAAAATTCGTGATCCCGCACGGCGAGCAGTCGAAAAACGCCTCACAGTTTATCCGTCTTCTCAATTTTCTTGCACAAAAGCGCTTTACCCGTACCGATACCGTCGCTGCGCTCGGCGGCGGCGTGGTCGGGGATCTCGCGGGCTTCGCGGCGTCCTGCTTTACGCGCGGGATGAAATTTGTGCAGATCCCGACGACGCTGCTCGCCGCGGTGGATTCCTCCGTCGGCGGCAAGACGGCGATCGACCTCGACGCGGGCAAAAACCTCGCGGGCGCGTTCTATCAGCCCGAGGTCGTGATCTGCGATTATCTGACGCTCGATACGCTGCCCGACGATATTTTTGCCGACGGCTGCGCCGAGGTCATCAAATACGGCGTGATCGCCGACGCGGCGTTTTTTGAATTTCTGAAACAGCCGGTCAGGGAGAATATCGAAAAAGTGATCACCCGCTGCGTCGAGCTCAAGCGCGACGTGGTCGCCGCGGACGAGTTCGACAACGGGATCCGTTTTATTCTGAATTACGGGCACACGGTCGGTCACGCGGTGGAAGCGAACAGTGATTTCACGATCAGTCACGGCAAGGGCGTTGCGATCGGCATGTGCGCCGAGGCGCGCGCCGCCGCAAGAATGGGAATCTGCTCCGCGGACTGCGCCGACGCGGTCGAATCGCTTGTGCGCTCCTACGGTCTGCCGACCCGCTCGCCCTACGACGTGCGGACGCTGACCGAAAAGGCGCTTTCCGATAAAAAACGCCGGGGCGGCACGATCGGCGTCGTCGTTCCGACCGAGATCGGCAAATGCCGCGTCGAAAAGTTCCCGGTCGAAAAACTCTGCGATTTTATCGGGGCGGGGATCGAATGAATATCCGAATCGAAAACAGCATCCGCGGCGGCTGCGTCCGTGCGCCCGCGTCCAAATCCGCGGCGCACAGGCTTCTGATCTGCGCTGCGCTCGCGGACGGGCCGACCGTGCTCGAATGCCGTGATATCTCAAACGATATCGCCGCCACCGCCGGGTGTCTTGCCGCCCTCGGTGCGCGGATCGAACGTACGGAGAACGGCTTTTTTGTCACGCCGATCGACAGAAAGCGTCTTCCCGTCTCCGCGGCCTGTACCTGTGGGGAAAGCGGCTCGACGCTGCGGTTTCTCCTTCCTGTCGCCGCGGCGCTCGGAGCGGACGCAGATTTTTACCCCGAAGGGCGGCTCCCGTCGCGCCCGTTATCGCCTTTATACGAAGAAATGGTCGCTCACGGCGTGAAACTGTCGCCGCAGGGGAGCGTGCCGTTCTCGGTGCGCGGGAAACTGACCGCCGGGGACTATACCGTCGCCGCGGACGTCTCCTCGCAGTTCATCAGCGGGCTTCTGTTCGCGCTGCCCCTTGTTCCGGGCGAAAGCAAAATTCATCTTACCGGTAAATTTGAGTCCCGTTCCTACGTCGATATGACCGTCGATGCGCTGCGCCGGTTCGGCGTTCGCATCGGCTTTAAAAACGATACCTATACCGTTCCCGGCGGCGAATACCGCACGCCCGGCAATGTCCGCGCAGAGGGCGACTGGTCGAACGCCGCGTTCTGGCTCTGCGCAGCAGCGGCGGGGGAGGCCCCCGTGACCGTGACGGGGCTCGACGCCGGTTCCCTGCAGGGCGACAGGGCGATCGTTGACGTTCTGAAAGATTTCGGCGCGCGCGTCGAGCTTGCCGACGATTCCGTGACCGTATACCCGTCGGATCTGCACGGGATGGGCATCAACGCGGAGAATATCCCGGACCTTGTGCCCGTGCTCGCCGTGACCGCCTGCGCGGCGGAGGGGGAGACCGTTATTTATAACGCCGGGCGGCTGCGCCTCAAGGAGAGCGACCGCCTGAACGCCGTCTGCGCGCTGATCCGCGCCCTGGGCGGCGAGGCGGAGGAAACACCGGACGGGATCAGAATAACCGGCAAAAAGCTCTCGGGCGGCGTGTGCGATTCTTTCGGCGATCACCGCATCGCCATGAGCGCCGCCGTCGCTTCGGCGCAGTGCGGCGGGACCGTGACCGTTACCGGCGCCGAAGCGGTCAGTAAATCCTATCCCCGGTTCTGGGAGGACTTCGCATTGCTCGGAGGATCTTTTACAAGTGAAAAATGAAAAGTGAAAAATGAAAAATTTCGGACGGACTCCGTCCGTACCTGATCATAGATGTGCGTAAACTGTTTGTTTCAGAGATAATCGGAATTATCTTTGTTAATTATATGTTGCGGACGCCCCTTTTTATAATAAAAAGGCGCGTCGCGCTTTTCCGAAATTGTCCATTGTTCATTGATTGCGAGAGAAGGTGAAATCGTGTCTTTTCAATACGGAAATAATCTGAAGCTTCAGATCTTCGGTCAATCGCATTCCGAATATGTGGGTGCGACGGTCGAGGGGCTGCCCGCGGGCTTCGCGATCGACTTTGACGCGCTCAGAACGTTTACGGCGCGCCGCGCGCCGGGGCAGGCGCTCACGACGCCGCGCGTCGAGAAGGATGAGCCGGTTTTCGTCTCCGGCGTGACGGACGGCGTACTGAACGGTGAAAAGCTTCAGGTGTTGATCTACAATCGGAACACCCGCTCGAAGGATTATTCCGAGCTGCGCGCAAAGCCCCGACCCGGGCACGCGGACTATCCCGCGCACGTCAAATTCGGCGGCGGGAACGAGATCGCGGGCGGCGGGCAGTTCTCCGCCCGGCTGACCGCGCCGCTGTGCGCGGTCGGCGGGATCGTCCTGCAGATCCTGCAGGAGAAGGGAATTGAGATCTGCGCGCATATCGAAAGCGTCGGTGAGATCGGCGACGTACGTTTCGATCCCGTCGATCCGCAGACCGAACTGTTCGGGCAGATCAGGGGACGTTTCCCCGCGGTGATCGATCCCGCGGCGGGCGAAAAAATGAAAGAAAGAATCGAGGAAGCGCGCGCTTCGGGCGACAGCGTCGGCGGCGTCGCGGAGTGCAAGATCACGGGGCTGCCCGTCGGCGTCGGCGGCGCGGGCTTCGGCGGTCTTGACGGCGCGATCGCGTCCGCCGTGTTCGGCATTCCCGCCGTCAAGGGCGTGGAATTCGGCGCAGGCTTTGCGTCTTCGCGCCTTTGCGGCAGCGAAAACAACGACGAGTATTACTATGACGAAAACGGCGGCGTGAAAACGTATACCAACAACTGCGGCGGGATCCTCGGCGGCATGTCAGACGGCATGCCCGTGATCTTCCGCGTTTCGTTCAAGCCCACGCCCTCGATCGCCCGCGAGCAGCGCACGGTCAACCTCGAAACGGGGCAAAACGATATCCTCGCGGTTCAGGGCAGACACGACCCCTGCGTCGTGCTGCGCGCCGTGCCCGTCGTCGAGGCCGCGGCGGCGATCGCCGTATACGATACGATGAAAAATACATAAAGGAGAACGCCGATGGAACTTTCCGAATACAGAAAACGGATCGACGAGGTCGACCGTCAGCTCGTTTCGCTTTTTGAGGAACGCATGGAGATCTCAAAAGGCGTCGCCGAATACAAAAAGGCGAACGGTCTGCCCGTGCTCGACGCCTCGCGCGAGCGCGCAAAACTCGCGGAAATTTCAAAAATGAGCAAGCCGGAGTTCCGCTCTTATAACGGTGTGCTGTTCTCGCAGATCATGGAGCTGAGCAAGGCGTATCAGCAGGGCGTTCTGCGCCCGGACTGCGCGCTGAAGACGGAGATCCTTGCCGCGATCGAGCATACCGACCGCCTGTTCCCTGAATACTCCCCCGTCGCCTGTCAGGGCGTGGAGGGCGCGTATTCGCAGCAGGCTTGCGATAAGCTGTTCAAGACGCCCGAGATCATGTACTGTAAAACGTGGGAGAACGTTTTTGCCGCCGTGGAAAGCGGAATCTGCCGCTTCGGCGTGCTGCCGATCGAGAACAGCACCGCGGGTTCGGTCAATAAGATCTACGATCTGATGACGGCGCACCGGTTCTATATCGTGCGTTCGACGCGGCTGCATATCTCGCACAGTCTGCTCGCGCCCGAGGGCGTAAAAAAAGAGGATATTAAAGAGATCTTTTCCCACGAGCAGGCGATCAGCCAGTGCGCGGGCTTTATCAAATCCCTCGGCGGGGTAAAGGTGCGCGTCTGCGAGAATACCGCCGTCGCCGCGAAGACCGTCGCAGAAAGCGGCAGACGCGACGTGGCCGCGCTCTCTGCGCATTCGTGCGCGGAGCTCTACGGTCTGCGAGAGCTCGCGTCGTCCGTGCAGGACAGCGGCAACAACTACACCCGCTTTATCTGTATTTCAAAGAAACTCGAGATCTATCCCGGCGCGGATAAGACGAGCATCATGGTCGTCACGCCCAACAAGCCCGGCGCGCTGTATAAGGTTCTCTCGCGCTTTTTTGCGCTCGGCATCAACCTGATCAAGCTCGAGAGCCGCCCGATCCCCGAGCGGGATTTTGAATGGATGTTCTATTTCGATCTCGACACGCAGGTCTATTCCGAGCAGTTCGTGCGCCTCGTCTGCGAGCTTGACGGGCTCTGTGAGGACTTCAAATATCTGGGCAGCTACTCCGAGATCATCTGACGGAGCGTGAGAATATGGATAAACAATTCGGTCTTCTGGGCAGAAAGCTTTCGCACAGTTTTTCCCCGCAGATCCACCGGTATCTGGGCGATTACGAATACCTGCTTTACGAAAAAGAGCCGGAGCAGGTCGGGGAATTCGTGCGCTATTTCCCGCTTGACGGCTTCAACGTGACGATCCCCTATAAAGAGACGGTGATGCCTTTCTGCACCTCGATCTCGGACGAAGCGCAAAAGATCGGCTCGGTCAATACGATCGTGCGCCGCGGCGGCAAAATATTCGGGTACAACACCGACTATTTCGGCTTTTCGTTCCTGCTTGAAAACGCGGAGATCGATCCCGCGGGGCAAAAAGCGATCGTGCTCGGCTCCGGCGGCGCTTCCAAAACCGCGCAGGCGGTGCTTCGGGATCTCGGCGCTTCGTCGGTGACCGTGATCGGCAGAAACCTGCCGGATCATTACGAGAATATCGAAAAGCATTATGACGCTGGGATCATCGTCAACGCCACGCCCGTCGGCATGTACCCAAACAACGGTGAGAAGCTTCTTGACCTTTCACGATTTGCAAAATGCTGCGGCATTGCCGATATGATCTATAATCCGGCCCGCACCGCGCTGCTGCTGGATGCGGAGCGTATGGGTATAAAAAACACGAACGGACTTGTCATGCTCGTCGCGCAGGCGAAAAAGGCGGCGGAGATCTTCCTTGATACGCGATATGACGACGCGCTGATCGGGCGCATCACTTCGGCGATCGAGCGCGAGACGAAGAATATCGCCCTGATCGGCATGCCCGGCTGCGGAAAATCGAGTATCGGCAAAACGATCGCCCGCCTGACCGGAAGGTCCCTGATCGAGACGGACGAAATGATCCCGGAACGCGCGGGGAAAAGCATCAAAGAGATCTTCGCAGAGGACGGCGAGGACGTGTTCCGAAAGATCGAAACGGCGTGCCTTGCCGACGCTTCAAAAAAAAGCGGCTGCGTGATCGCCACCGGCGGTGGGGTCGTCACGCGCCCGGAAAATCTCGACCTGCTGCGGCAGAACAGCGTGATCGTTTTTCTCGACAGGGATTTTTCCGCCCTGCCGCTGAAAGGTCGGCCGCTCTCGCAGAAATACGGCGTCGAAGAGCTCGCCCGCGCGCGCATGCCCTTATACAACGTGTGGTGCGATCTTAAAATAGAGAATTCCGGCGTGCAGAATACCGCGCGCCGGATCATCAGAGAACTGAAACTCAAAGAAGGAGTGTGAGCCGGTATGCGAAAACTCGGCATCAATATCGACCCCGGCGTGATCTGGGGCGTCGAATCCTTCGCGCGCGCGGTCGCCGCGGCGGGTTTTGACTGCGTGTTTACCATGGGAACGGACGCGGAGTATGTCAGCCGTATTTCGTCGCTTTGCCGCGAAACGGGGATGAAATACGAATCTCTGCACGCGCCGTTTCACGGTATCAACGCGATGTGGTTCAACGACGAGGCGGCGGAGGAAATGCTCGCGAAACTCTGCCTCAGCGTCGATCTTGCCGCGCAGCATGAGATCCCGATCGTCGTGGCGCATTTAAGCTCCCGCGACGACGCGCCGCACGTGACGGACGCGGGGATCGAGAATTTCACCCGCTTCGTCGACTATGCAAAACAGAAAGGCGTGAAGGTCGCGTTCGAGAATCAGCGCAAGCTCGGCAATATCGCCGTGATCTTCGAGCTGTTTGAAAACGATCCGTTCGTCGGCTTCTGCTGGGACGTGGGTCACGAAAAGTGCTTCGCCTACGGCAGGGAGTATATGCCCCTGTTCGGCAAACGCTGCATCTATACGCATATCCACGACAATCACTGCGTCCACGAGGGCGACGAGCATCTTCTGCCCTTCGACGGCGCGATCGACTATGAAAAAACCGCCCTGCAGATCGCAAAGGCGGGGTATCGCGGCACGCTGACGCTGGAACTCGCGCTGCCCGAAAGTCCGACCGACCGCTATGCGGATCTCACGGCGCCGGAATACGCGCAAAAGGCGTTCGCCGCAGTGGATAGGATCAGACAAATGTGCGAGGAGGCAGAGAAAGCATGAAATTCCTCATTATCAACGGGCCGAACCTGAATTTTCTCGGCATCCGCGAACCCGAGATCTACGGCAAACGGGATTTCGGCGCGCTGATTGCCCTTTGCGAACAGACCTGCAGCGAAAACGGGATCGAATGTGAGACCTATCAGTCGAACCACGAGGGCGATATCGTCGACCGCATCCAGGCGGCGTACGGAAAGATCGACGGCATCGTGATCAATCCCGCGGCGTATACGCACACGAGCGTCGCGATCCCCGACGCGCTTAAGGCGGTGGGCATCCCGACAGTCGAGGTACATCTTTCGGATATCAATGCCCGCGAGGAATTCCGCCGCCGGTCGTTCGTCTCGCCTGTCGCGGTGAAAACGATCTGCGGCAAGGGCTTTGACGGGTATGTCGAGGCAATCCTTTATTTAAAAGAATATCTTGAAAAGAGCTGATTTATCGAGGCCTTTGCCTTCGACAAAAGTGTGGAGAGTGAAGAGTTAAGAGTGCAGTAAAGGAAGTCGCTTCGCGACTTGATTATAGAAAGTGTGAAGAGCAGACTGATGAAAAACAGAGGCACCGAGATGAATTTTGGGTGTATTTTAACGGGGTACGGGGGCGCGGATCTCCGGTGGAGATCTCTCAGCCACAGGCTGAGAAGCGCCGACCGAACCGGCAGGCGAGACAACCCCGTCCGAAACTTCACTCTTCACTCTCCACACTCCACACTGAAAAAAACAGAACCGCGGAGCGCCCGGCGTCCCGCGGTTCCGGTTTTTCAAAACAGAGCGTATATGAAGGTAAACACCGAATTCGCCGAAATAAAGAAGAACACGAGGCCGACGATCACGAGGATGATCACGATCGGCAGCAGGAACAAAAGCTTATTCTTCGCGAGAAAGAACATCAGGTTGTTCAGCGTGCCGAGGAAGCCCGTGGAGCCCTTTTTGTATTCGTTCTCTTTGTAGGGGATGTATTCGGGCTTGAAATCGCACGCGTCTTTCCATGAGACGAATTCGTATTTTTTCGCCGTGCCGCGCCCGAGGAAGAGCGCGGGGATCATCATGACAAGGTAGATCGGCAGCATCAGAACGCGCATGATGTATTTGCCGAGGAAATTCCCGACCTTCTGCATCAGCTTCATCAGCGGCTTCAGCGCGAGCGGATAAAAGCCACCTAAAAGGAAACATACGCCGCCGATCGCGGTGACGATCCAGTATATGACGCAGAGCGCGCCGACCGAGGAAAGAGCCTTTAAAAAGAACACGAAAAACAGGACGACGCCGAGGATCAGACCGAACCAGCTGCAGGAGTTGAGCTCTTTTTTCTGCTCGTTTTCTTTGCGTAGTTCTGAGAAGGATCCGAAGGTCTTCTTTTCTTTTTTCTTCTTGCCGGCCATCACTTTTTTCCTCCCTTGCCGTCGTTTCCGGGTTGTTTCGCCTTGTCAAAACGCCTGCCGCCGATAAACGCGAAGTCGATGCCGGATTTCATAAACGTGTCGTACGCCTCGACTGCGTTATTCACGATGGGCTGATGATTGACGTTGTAAGAGGTGTTGATCATCACGCTGCAGCCGGTGAGCTTTTTGAACTCGGTCAGGATCGCGTGGAATTTCGGGTTGTCCGCCGCGTTTACCGTTTCGATCCGGGCGGAATAGTCGATATGCGTGACCGAGGGGATATCCGAACGGGCGAGGGATGCGGTCTTCGTGATGCTCTCGGCGCGTTCGGACGGCTTTCTTCGGCTTTCCTTCACGGGGAAGGTGAAGATCATATAGGGCGAGTCGCCCTCGATATCAAAGTACTGCGCCGCGTCCTCGGCGAGCACTGCAGGGGCAAAGGGACGGAAGCCCTCTCTGAATTTGATTCGGGCGTTCAGGTGCTGCAGCATCGCGGGATCGCGGGCGTCCGCGAGGATCGAACGGTTGCCGAGGGCGCGGGGACCGAATTCCGCTCTGTCCCACGCGACGGAAACGATCTTTCCTTCCGAAACAAGTTTAGCGATCTCGGCGAACGCCTCTTTATCGCCGATCTCGGTCCAGACCGCGCCGCGCCTTTGCAGCGCCTCGTCGTCCTCTTTGTTTCTGTTTTTGATCTCATACCCGAGGAAGCCGGCTTTCATCAGGTCTTTGCCGTCCGGTCTGCGCGCGGCGTCCGTGATGCGGTAATACTGATGCAGCGCCGCGCCGACAGCGCCGCCCGCGTCGCCCGCCGCGGGCTGGATCCAGATGCCGTCGAAGATCCCGCTCGCGCGAAGCGCGCCGGTGCTGGTCACGTTCAGTGCGACGCCGCCCGCCATGACGAGATTTTTCATGCCGGTCTGTTCTCTGATGTGTTTCGCCGCGTTCAGCAATATCTCGTTCGTCACCTGCTGGATCGACGCTGCCACGTCGGCGTGGAAATCGGTGATCGGCTCGTCCTTCCCCCGCGGGGGCTGCCCGAACAGCGCCTCAAACTTTTTGTTGATCGTCTTTACGCCGTGGGCATAGGAGAAATACTTCTGGTTCAGAACGAAGCTGCCGTCGTCTTCGATCCGGATGAGCTCTTTTTTTATGAGATCCGCGTATTTCGGCTCTCCGTAAGGCGCAAGGCCCATCATTTTATATTCGCCCTCGTTGATCTTGAAGCCCGTGTAGAAGGTAAACGCGGAATATAACAGACCGAGCGAGTTCGGGAACCGCAGCGCGTTCGTGAGTCTGACCTCATTCCCTTTGCCGACGCCCCAGCTCATCGTCGTCCACTCGCCGACGCCGTCCACGGTCAGGATCGCCGCCTCGTCGAAGGGGGAGGGGTAAAACGCCGACGCCGCGTGCGAGAGATGGTGCGACAGAAAGACGACCTTGCCCTTCTGAAGACCCAGATCCTTGCGTATCTTTTTCTCGATCCAGAGCTTGCTGCTGATCCAGTCGGGCATGGAAGCCGTAAACTGCACGACGCTTTTCGGCACGCCGATAAAAGCGCTCGTCAGAAGCCGTCCGAATTTTTCGACCGGGTCTTCATAGTAAACCACCGCGGCAAGGTCCTCGGGCAGGATCTTCGCCGTATCGAGACAGAAGGTGATCGCCTCGATCGGGAACGACGCGTCGCCCTTGACGCGCGTGAACCGCTCCTCCGACGCAGCCGCGACGATCTCGCCGTCGCAGATCATGGCTGCGGCGGAATCGTGATAGAACGCGGAGATGCCGAGTACATAAGTTTTTGCCATTTTCATCCGTCCTTATGTATGTAATGCTGAAATATAAATGACCTGTAATTTGCTGTATTTTATGTACCCGCCGTGACGCGCAGCGTCAGAAGCGCTTCTGCGTCGTCCCGAATATCCGCATGGATGCACAGACCCGTGACGCGGTCGGGTGAATCGTCCGTCCAGAGAAAGCCGTCGTCCGATTTTTTGCCGAACGGGCGGACCGTGTGGTCGTCGTAACCGAGCTTCTCATTGATGCAGGCGTAATACAGATCGATGTTTTCGACGTTTTCCCCGGAGATCGCGACGTTTTTGAGATCGACCGGGGTATCAAACGAAACGCGGATATAGTGCTCGCCGACGGGCTGCGTCAGGAAGTACGGCGTGATCGCTTTTCCGTGCGCATCGTATCTGCCCGCGTCGGAGTCTGTTTCCGAAGGGTAGGTCAGCGTGTATTCGGCGGTCTGATCCGTGTTGTTGACAAGCCGCGGCGAAACGCCGTACGGCAGCCAGTCGTTGACCGTCGGCTTGCCGCAGCGCAGATCCGTATTCTGTTTTTCGCCGAGCACCTCCGGGTAATACTCTTTCAGGATCTTTTCGAAATACTGCGCGTAGAAATAATTCGTCGCGCTGCCGGGGTGCCCGTCCGAAGCGTTGACTCTGTAATTCTTTTTATGCTTTGCCGAAGCGAAATCGCTGCAGAACTCGTCGAGACAATCGTAAAAATCGACGTTTTGACAAGCGTCGTATACTTCGGGCAGCGGTTTTGTCAGTTCTTTTGAGACGCCCTTGTCCGGCGAATAGGGAAGATGCATCACGACGACGGGAAACGGCGCGTCGGCGGCGTATTCGTTGAGGGGCTGCGCGAAAGACGAGACATATTCTTCAAGCACGCTTCCCCGCAGAATAGGGGTGTATCCGCCGACATAATAATACTCTTCGTCCCCCGTTTTGATCGCGTTTAACAGCGCGCGGGTCCAGAGCGTGTTGTAGATGGCGGGACAGAATGCGTGGATCAGCCCCGCAAAGGGGATCAGGTTTTCCGCATCGATCGTTTTCGAAGAGAGCGTCTGATTGATTGCGTAAGATGAAAAATCCGAAAGAAAGTCGGGTATCGTGTCGTTGACGACGTAGCCGAATAAAACAAGATCCGGCTGCAGCTCGTCCGCAAGAGGCGTATCGGTCAGCCAGCGGAGCTCCTGATAAGCGTTAACGCCGGGGGACGCCACCGCGTCCACGCGCACGTTGTAGCCCTGCGCGCGCAGACTGTCCTCCAAAAGCTCCCAGAAGACCTCGTTGCGGTCAAGACTGTATGCGCCCCAGATAAACGAGTCGCCGATCATGACGATCCGTTTCGTGTTTTCGTCATAGGCGTCCGCGCGAGGCATATCGTCGATCAGCGGATATGCGTCCGCCGGGGCGTGGGGGGACTTGACGTCCGGCAGGTCTTCGCGGAATGAAAGATGCGAGATCCTGTCCGCGGGGACGCGTTCAAGCTGCATTTTCATCAGCACATTGTTCTGCGCCTCAGCTTCTTTCGTTTCCCGCGCGGTCGGCGTGCCGATACGCAGAAAGAGCTCCGCGGAGCCAATCGACAGCGCGATCGCCAGAAGCACGATCAGAATATTTCGCAGATACGGTTTTCTTTTCATTGTCAGCAGAGAACCTTTCTTGCTTTATGTGCGAGCCGTTTTACGGGTCATCCGGCGGTCACGGTCATCGTCAGGCGCGCGCCGTCGTCGTTTTTGCAGTCGGCGTGAATGAACAGCGTCGTCACCCGATCCTGTGTGTCATCGGTCCATGTGTCGCCGTTTTTTGTGCCGAAAGGTCTGACCGTGTGGTCGTCGTAGCTTAAAGCTTCATTGACGCATCTGTAATAGATCTCTATATTATCGGCGTTGTCGCCCCACAGAGAGATCTGCGAAAGATCGACCGGGCGGTCGAATGAAAGGGCGACGAAATCCTTTTCGAGAGGCAGCGTCAGATAATATCTGGAGAAAACATAATCTCCGAAGCTGTAATCCTTTGTCTTTGACGGGTAGTTGAATACCCATTCGGTTTCATTGCCGCTTCGACGGACGCATTCCGGCGCGGCCCGTCCGGGGAGCGCTTCGTTGACGACCGGCGTCGGGCGGGAAAGCTTTTGCCCGTCCGCGGGACCGAGCAGGTCCGAAAAGTCTTTTTTCAGAAACCGCTCTGCGTACTGCGCGTAAAAATACTGGATCGCGCTGCCGGGATGTCCGTCGGCGATATTGATCGAGTAATTGGCGGAATGCTTCGGTGAAGCAAACTTCGCGTAAAAGTCGTTCAGACTGTCGTACAGGGTAATGTTTTCCGTCCCGGCGCAGAGCTTATGCAGCGGCCGGAAAAGCGCCCTCTGAAGAACCTTGCCGCGGTACAGCGGCAGCGTCATCATGACGATCGGGAGATCCGACTGCGCGGCGAACGCGTCGAGCGGTTCTATGAAATTCTGTTTATAATTCTCATAGACCTGCCCTTTGAGTACAGGCGGCACGCCGTAGATCGGCACAAACGATTCCTCGGAAGAATACATCGAGACCGCCGTGACGTAGTTCGCAAGACGACCGGCAATGTTCGGCGTGAGCTTCGACAGCGCGCGGATGAATCCGCTTGCGCGGCCGTCGGGAACGAAGTTTTGCGACGTCGTCGCGTTCTTGACTGCGCCGGTACCGGCAAGCCCGATATCCGGATCATTGTAAAAGTATGCGATGATCACAAGATCGGGCCGCAGATCTTCGATCAGAGACGTGTCAGTCAGCCAGTCAAGCTCGTCGTAGGAGTTTGCGCCGGTATAACCCACGCCGAAGACGCGCACGTTATACCCCTGATCGCGAAGGCTTGTTTCAAGGAGCCGCCAGAAGATCTCGTTTCGGTTCAGGCTCGATTCTCCCCATACGAAGGAATCCCCGAGCACCGCGATATTGACCGTTTCGTCGTCATAGGGTTCTTCTCTCTGCATATAGGAGATCAGCGGATAATCCGGCAGATCCGTCTGCGCTGCGGCGGCAAGCGTCCGGGGGTCGGCGGTATTTTGCGCGTCCGTAAACAGAACGGACGCTGTTTCGGACTCAAACAGGCGTTTCTCCCGATCCATCTGCAAAAGAACTTCATTTTCCTGCGCCTGCAGGTCAAATTCCTCCTGCGTATATACCGGTTCCCCGTCGCCGACGGAAGAAATTCCCAAAAGCAGCTCCGTCGCCGTGATCGCAGCCGCGACGGAAAGCAGAACGATCAGCGCGTTTCGCAATGGTTTGATCTTTTTCATTCCTGTGTCTTCCTATGCATCGGCGGGACGTTCCCGAGCGGAGTATTCCGCGGGTCAGGTTCCCGTGATTTTCAGCGTCAGGCGCGCGCCGTCGTCATTCCGGCAGTCCGCGTGGATCAGCAGCGTCGTGACGCGTTTGTCCGGCTCGAACTTCCAAACGCCGTTTTCTTCCTCAGGCGTATATACGGTATGGTCGTCGTAGCCGAGCTTTTCATTGATACACATATAGGAAAGCTCGATCCCCGTTGCGTCGTCTCCCGTCAGAGCGACGCTTTCGAGCGCGGCCGGCGCGGCAAACGAAAGCGCGATATGATCCTTATTAAGCGGCAGAGTCAGATAATAGCGTTCAAAATGCAGATCGGCAAAATCATAATTCCTGACTTTTGACGGATAATGGACTTCATATATGTATTCATTGCCCCTGACGTCGAGAAGCGTCGGCGCGGTCCTGCCGGGGAGCGCGTCGTTGATGATCGGTGCCTTCGGCCGCAGATCGCACTCTGAGGGGTTGCCGAGAATATCCCCGTAATTCTTCTCTATTATCGAAGCGGCAAAATCCGCGTAGAAACGGTTCAGCGCGCTGCCGGGATGTGCGTCGGCGATGTTGATCATATAATTGTTGCGATGCGCCGCGCTGTCAAAATCGTGATAAAGCGCGTCAAGGCAGTCGAAAAGAGCGATATGGTCATATTTTTCGCAAAGCTCGTGCAGCGGCCGGAAAAGCGCTTTCTGAATGATCTCGCCCTGATACAGCGGCAGCGTCATGATCGCGACGGGCAGCCCGGTCTTCTCGGAAAAATCGTCCAGCGGAGCGATGAAATCACGTTCGTAGGAATCGTAGATCTCTCCCTTCAGCACCGGAGGGTTGCCGTAGACGGGCACGAACCAACCGTCGTCGGAATACATCGTTTTCGCAGTGATATAATTCGACAGACGTTCCGCAATGTTCGGCAGGAGCTTCCCGACCGCGGAGAGGATCTTTCCCGAAACGCCGTTGCTGACAAATCCGGTGATGCGGTAGCTGTCGCCGTCCGCTTCGATGCCGGGACTGTTTTCACCGAGATCCGGATCGTTGTAGACGTATCCGAAGATCACAAGATCCGGCGAAAGGTCGTCCATGAGAGAAGTTTCGCTCAGCCACCGCAGTTCCTCGACGGAATTCGCGCCGAAGATCGCAACGCCCGAAACGCGCACGTTGTATCCTTTCGCTCTGAGATCGTTTTCAAGCAGCCGCCAGAATACCTCGTTGCGGTTGATGCAGGAGCGGCCCCATACAAAGGAATCACCCAGAACAACAATATTTACCGTATCGTCGTCGTAGGGCAGATCGGTCTGCATATAGTCAAGCAGCGGATAAAAACCGCCGGGATCATCGGCGTCGTCCTGCGATCCGGAGCCGTCCTGCGCGCCGCCGGCATTCTCCGCCGTATCATCCGGAGATAGATAAAACTTTTCAAGATCCATCCACTGAATGAGCGTGTTTTCCTGCTCCTGCAGCAGAAGCTCTTCCTGCGAATATGTTTTGACTTCGGTCGTGCCGAGCAGAAATTCCGTCGCAGCCGTGATCACGGCAAACGCGGCGAGGATCAGAAGAGTATTCCTGATCCGGATCTTCGCGCCGGGACGGCTTTTTTTTTGCATACGGTCCTATCCTCCCGTTGATGTGCCTGTCTGCGGAACGGTTAATTATGCAGGTTTGATCCTGAGCGTCAGGCGCGCGCCGTCGTTGTTTTCGCAGTCTGCGTGGATCAGCAGCGTCGTGACCCGTTTGTCCGGCTCGAATTTCCATGTGCCGTTTTCTTCCTCAGGCGTATATACGGTATGATCGTCGTAGCCGAGCTTTTCATTGATACACATATAGGAAAGCTCGATCCCCGTTGTATCGTCTCCCGTCAGTACGACGTCTGAAAGCGCTGTCGGCGCGGCGAAAGAAAGTGTGATAAAGTCTTTTTTGAGCAGCATCGTCAGATAGTTCTGCCGTATGGTCATTCCGCAAAACTCGTGATTCGCTTTTTTTGAAGGATATTCGACTTCGCAGGTGAGCGAACCGCTGTCGTACGCAACATTCTGCGGTGACGAAAGCGAAGGCAGAGCTTCGTTGATCCGCATCTCTCCGCCGGCGGCTGTAGTCCCGATGCTCTTGCCGAGGATATCGGCATAATCTCGTTTCAGAAACGTCTCAAGATACTGTGCATAAAAACTGTTCGTGGCGCTGCCGGGATGGAAATCCGCGCAGTTGACCGAATAATTCGCGTTGTGCTTCGATGAAACGAACTTTCCGTAAAAATCACCGAGACTGTCATAGAGCGCAATGTTTTCGCACGAAGCGCAAAGCGTGTGCAGCGGCCGATACAGCGCTTTCTGTATCATTTTTCCCTCATAAACCGGCAGCGTCATGATCACGGTCGGGATCTGTTTTTCCGCGGAAAAACGGTCGAGCGGTTCTATGAAATTATTCTTGAAATTGTCATAGATCTCGCCTTTCAGGATCGGCGGCAGAGTGTCGATATTCAGATAGTTACCGTCAGAAGTGTACATTGTCTTTGCGGTGACGTAATTCGCGAGGCGCTTCCCGATATTCGGCAGGATCTTTGAGATCGCCGCGACGGCGCGGTTCTTTCTGCCGTCAACGAAGTCGGCGTTATTTAAAATCTCTTTATCTGTGCTGCTCGTGTCCGGATCGTTATAGAGATAACCGATCACGATCAGATCGGGCTTGAGATCGTCGATCAGGGTCGATCCGGTCAGCCAGCGCAGTTCGTCAAAGGAGTTCGCGCCGATCATGGCGACGCCGCTGATGCGCACGTTAAACCCTTCGGCGCGCAGGTCGTTTTCCGCGACGCGCCAGAAAAGCTCGTTCCGGTTCAGACAGTATTCTCCGAAGACGAACGAATCGCCGATCACGACGATGTTGACCGGATCTACATCGCTGTCCGCATCATCCCGAAGATAATCGATCAGGGGATAGCCGCGGTATTTTTCGACCGTCATTTTTTCTTCCGGCGTCGGCGGGATCAGGCCGGAAACAATGTTTCCGAATATGGTCGAAGCGAACAGGTCCGCATAACCGGTCCTTTCCATCTGCATTTTCAGGATCTTTTCGTTTTCATTCTGCTGAAGGACGTATTCTTCCGTGTTCTCATCGTTCTGCGCGCCGCCGCGGCCGAGCAGAAATTCGACGCAGCCGATAATAAGCGCGATGCTGACAAGAACGAGCAGAATATTCCTTATGATTTTTTTCCCGGTCACGGAAGTCACCTTCTTCTGTCTTATTGTTCCGGGATGCCGTACGGCCCGGCGTTTCGTTTTTTGCCTTTACTCTCCCGCGCGGGTGATCTTCAGGCGCAGCGTACCGCCGTCGCCGTCCGGGTAATCTGCGCGGATGCACAGACCCGTCACGAGGTCTTCGGCCACGTCCGTCCATGTGAAAGCGCCGGGGGAGAGCGTTTCGCGCGCGCCGAATGTCTGCAGCTTATGGTCGTCGTAGCCGAGCTTCGTATTCACGCGTGCATAATACAGTTCGATATCGTCTGCGCTTCCGCTGATCTCAACGCTTTTCAGGTCGACCGGCTGCGCGAAGGAGACGCGCACGTACTCCTCGCCGAGCGGAAGTTTCAGAAAATACCGGGCGATCTCAACGCCGTAAGCCTGATAATCTCCCGCGTCGGAACGGGTCTTTGACGGATATTCGATCGTGTATTCCGCAGTATCTCCGATTCGATTCACAAGTGTCGGTGACAGCCCGTAGGGGAGCCAGTCGTTGATCAGAAGCGCGTCGGGACGCTTGTCTTCCTCGGCTTTTCCCCCGAGCATCGGGGCATAATCCCGAAGGAGAAATTCTTCCGCAAACGTCGAATAGAAATAGTTCGTGGCGCTGCCGGGGTGCCGGTCAGCGGCGTTGATGCTGTAATTATCTTTGTGCTTCGCCGACGCGAATTTTTTACAGAACGTTTCAAGACAGTCGTAAAACGTCACGTGCTCACATTCCGCAAAGATCTCATTAAGCGGCGCGTAAAGCGCTTTCTGCAGGATGTTGTCCGGGTAGGGCGGCAGATTCATCACGACCGTCCTGACGCCGGACTGCGCCGCAAAGCGCTCGAGCGGCTTCGCGAAATTCTCAACGTAATATTCCCGGTTTTTTCCCTTCAGAACAGGGGAGAGCGTGTCGGTCATCAGGTATTCGCCGTCCGCATCATAAAGCTTCTTTGCCGTAACGTAGTTTTTGATTCGCCCGGCGATATTCGGCACGATCTTGCGCATCATTTTATAAAACGGGATGCTGTCGGAGACGTCGATAACCGGCACGTCTTCTTTCAGACTTCCGCTGTTCATATCCCACCGGTCGCCTTCGTCGATCTCCGGATCATTGCACAGATAGCCGAATATGATCATGTCCGGATCGAGATCCTTTACAAGATCCGAATCGGTCACCCACCGCAGCTCTTCATAGGCGTTCGCGCCGGGCGCTGCGACCGCGTCAACGCGTACGTTGTATCCCTGTCTGCGCAGGGAGTTTTCAAGAAGTCTCCAGAAAACCTCGTTACGGTCCGTGCAGGAATATCCCCATACGAAGGAGTCGCCGATGACGACGATCTCGACGGTATCGGCGTCGTAGATATCATCGCGGGGCATATTGTCGATCAGCGGATAGTCGTGATAATCGAGATCCTGCTCCGTGACGCCGAGCAGATGGCGCATGGATTCCAGATCAAGACTGAACAGCCGCTGCATCAGGCGGGTGGAAAACAGATCATGGACCGACGCCCGTTCCATCCCCATGGCGAACAGCACGTCGTTTTCCTCCGCCGCGGCGGCGATCTCATCGTTGATATCGGTGATTTTCCAGCTGTGTAGACTGAATTCGACGGCGGCGATCACCGCGGCCGCGGATATCAGAATGATGACGGCGTTGCGTAAAGCGGTTTTAACTTTCATAAACGATTCATCCTTATGATGAAAATATAAGCAAATTTGATTATCAATAAATCAAATACATAATCGCTCATAATAAAAAATATTATACTTTACTTATATAAAAAAATCAATATAAAAACGGCTTTTGTTCACCGAATTCATCCGATTTTCATTTGACGCATGAGAAGACGGGATAAAACTGCATAATAAACTGAATAACAGTCAGTCTTTTTTATAAAAATTCATAAAACTGACTTCGCGGGCTTGACAATCGGTATGTTTATGCTATAATTGCAGATGTTCACACATTGAATGATTATCTGGAGGTTTTTAAAATGAAAAACGTTATGAAAGCACTCGCCGTTGCGCTTTGCCTTATCTTTGCGCTTTCCGCTTTTGCGGCCTGTGAGAAGAAACCCGCAAGTACCGATGAACCCGGCACGAAGGTTGCCGAGACCGACGCACCCAAAGCAAATAAGGGCGTCAAGGTTATCGACATTTCTCTGACCGACGAGGAATACGGCTTCGGCGTTTCGAAGGATGACGATGAGCTTCTTACGAAGGCGAACGAGTATATCGCGCAGATCAAGGAAGACGGTACTCTCGACGCGATCATCAATAACTACTTCGGCGACGGCACGCCTGCGACCGTTGTTTCCGCAGAGGAAGACAGCTCGGAGGATCAGCTGATCGTTGCGACCAACGCCGCGTTCCCGCCCTTTGAAGCTACCGAGGGTGAGAATTATACCGGTATCGATATGGAGCTTGCGAAAGGTCTTGCCGATTTCCTCGGTAAAGAGCTCGTGATCAAGAATATTGAATTCGATACCGTTCTTCCGACGGTCGACGCCGGTCAGGCGGACATCGCCATCACCGGTCTTACGATCAACGAGACAAGAAAAAAGACCGTCAATTTCACGGATTCCTACTATACCGCCTCGCAGGTCCTCGTTATTCCCGCGGACGATACGACCTTCAATAACGTGACCGATTATGACGAGCTTATGGAGGTTCTCAACGGTCTGACGTCCGAGACAAAGATCGGCGTCCAGAAGGGCACCACCGGTCAGTTCTACGTCGTTGGCGATGCGGATTGGGATTTCCCGGGCCTTGCAGCGGAATGCGTTGCCTATGCGAACGGCGCGCTTGCCGTGCAGGATATGATCAACGGCAACGTCAATTTCGTTATTATCGATCAGGCGCCGGCCATGTTCATCGCGGATTCCTTCAACGGCAACTGATAAATCACTGAAAATCGTATTCTGAGGAAAACCTTATCCTGAAAAAGGATCGGGTTTTCCTTATTGATTTGAAAGGGCGCAGTAATGAACTTTCTCGATAAGATCGACCTGTTTAAATATACGGTCGTCGAAAAAGGCGCTTATGTCAAGATCCTGACAGGCCTGAAAAATACCGTTACAATCGCTGTTATCGGTCTTTTGATCGGCATCGTGATCGGTACGCTGATCGCCGTGGTCAAGGTCATACCCAAGCACGGACCCGTGTCAAAGGCGCTTGATAAGATCTGTACGGTGTACGTGGCGTATTTCCGCGGCACGCCGATCGTTGTGCAATTGCTTTTGGGATATTTTATTCTGTTCCCGCTGCTGAATATCAAGGTCAGCTCCCTGATCGTATGTATCATTATTTTCGGTTTGAATTCCGGCGCGTACGTTTCCGAGATCATGCGTTCCGGTATTCTTTCTGTCGATCCGGGGCAGATGGAAGCGGGCAGGGCTGTCGGCTTCAGCTACGGCAGCACGATGATGCGCATCGTAGTGCCGCAGGCGGTAAAGAATATTCTGCCGACGCTCGGCAACGAGTTTATTACGCTGATCAAGGAGACCTCCGTCGTCAATTTCGTCGGCGCGACGGATCTTGTGAACGCGTTCAGCTATATCGGCTCGTCGAACTATGAGTTTATGGTGCCGTATCTTGCAATGGCGCTGATATATATCGTTCTCGTGCTGCTGATAACGGGACTTGTCAGAATCATGGAAAAGAGGCTCAGAGCAAGTGATAAGCGTTAGAAATATTTATAAGGATTTCGGCTCGCTTCGCGTGCTGAAGGGCGTTTCCTGTGAGATAGAAAAAGGCGAAAAAATCGTTGTTGTCGGGCCTTCCGGCAGCGGAAAAAGCACGTTCCTGCGCTGCATCAACCTGCTTGAGATGCCGACCTACGGCGAGGTCTGGGTCGATAACGATCTTGTGACGCCGGTCGACCCGTATCTGCATTTTGACGTTATACGAGCTTCGAATACATATAAGAAGCTGTTTGACGCAGCGAAGGCGGACGGAACGCCGAAAAGCGACGAAGAGCTTTCCCTTGACATAATTCACAGGATCAAAGAAGAGGATCTTCTGAAAAAGCGGGAAGGAAAAGAGTATAAGGAGCTGATGAAAAAAATCTATAACGACAGCGCGCTTGATATCAATCTTGCCCGCCGCCGCATCGGCATGGTCTTTCAACAGTTCAACCTGTTCAACAACTTCTCGGTGCTCGATAACATCACGCTCGGCCCGATCAAGCTTTTGAAAAAAAGCAAAGAGGAAGCCGAAGCGCGTGCCTTTGAGCTGCTGGACCGCATCGGTCTGCGCGATAAGGCGAACGCTTTTCCCCAACAGCTTTCGGGCGGTCAGAAACAGCGGATCGCGATCGTTCGCGCTCTTGCCATGGACCCGGAGATCATGCTGTTCGACGAGCCGACGAGCGCTCTTGATCCGGAGATGGTCGGCGAAGTTCTCGACGTGATGAAGGAGCTTGCGGAAAGCGGTATGACGATGCTCGTCGTTACACATGAAATGGGCTTTGCGCGCGAGGTCGCGACGCGCGTTCTGTTTATGGATGAAGGACTGATCCTTGAAGAAAATACGCCTGATCTGTTTTTCTCTTCGCCGAAAAACGAACGTTTGCGCGATTTTCTTTCAAAGGTGCTGTAAACTTTTTCGAAGTCGTTCTTTGTTTCGGAACCCCGAAAACAGCGTTTTATATTTCCCGGGTAAATTTTTAAAAAATCTTATTGACAAAATCAAATTATTGCTGTATTATATAGGCAACGTGTATGAGGTGAGAATTCGTTTTCTGCCGTAATACACCGCAGAGAGCCTCATTCTCTTTCCCTGTTCACTGAATGAGACAAAAATTTTTTTAGTGAGGTAGAACCACAATGTACGAAGACAAGACACTCATCTGCAAAGAGTGTGGCAATGAATTCATTTTCACCGCCGGTGAACAGGAGTTTTATGCCGAGAAAGGCTTTGAGAACGAGCCTCAGAGATGCAAGGCGTGCCGTGACGCAAGAAAGGCAGCCAACAGATCCGGTCGCGAGATGATCGAGGTCACCTGCTCCAAATGCGGCAAGACCTGCCAGATCCCCGCTTCGCTGCGCAATAAGCCCGATCCGCTTTGCAGCGATTGCTTTGCTGCTTCGAAAGCAGAATAAAAAAAAGCGAAAAACTTTTGCCGGAACGGAATTATCCGTTCCGGCGTTTTTATATGTTTATTTGTGAAATTGAAAAAAATACTTGACTTTGATAATAAATTGTGTATAATTAAATTGTAAGCAATATATGAAGTTGTTTCGGCCTATGTCCAAATATCCGGCAGAGGAATATCTTCATATATAGTAAGGAAAGAATAATAAAAGGAGAATTATGATGGGTATTTATGAGTTTAAGGTTCAGGATTATCAGGGCGGAGAAGTCAGTCTTTCCGATTACGAGGGCAAGGTTCTGCTGATCGTTAATACCGCGACGGGCTGCGGCTTTACGCCGCAGTATGAAGGGCTCGAGTCGCTTTATCAAAAATATCACGATCAGGGCTTTGAAATTCTCGATTTCCCCTGCAACCAGTTCGCAGGACAGGCGCCCGGCACTGATGAGGA
>JAFRPB010000008.1 GCA_017429345.1 Clostridia bacterium
AACTTGGAACTTGGAACTTGGTCAGAAGGCGGGGTTTATTTTCTATCGACGGCTGCGGATGTCCGCACGCCGCATGAATCATCTCTGTCCCGGTCGGTCCGGTTGCCGTTTTCTGTGAATGAATCTCCGCTCTGCTTCGTACTGTTTATAATCGAGAATTCATTTATATTCATTCTCCGCGTCTCATCCCTCATCGCTCATCCCTTCATCGCTCATCCCTCATCCCTCATCGCGCGGACGCGTTTGACGCCCTTCGCGGCGATTTTTTTCATGCCGCGGCATATGGGCATCGCGAGCGCGGCAAAAACAAGGGACGCGGCGAGATAGATCAGAAGCCCTTTCCATTCGTTCTCCCCGGATTGAAACATTTCTCCGAACGCGGGGTATTCTTCCGAAAGCCTCAATAGAACGAGGCGCACCGTCGTGTGCGTGAGATACAGCGAGAGACTGAACTCCGCCGCAGAGCGCATCGGCTTTTGCGGCAGGCGCTGCGCAAAAAGGGATTTTCCGCCCGTCGAGACCGTGATGAAGAGCATAAACAGCATGAACTGCAGGGGGACCGCCGTATTGTCCCGGTTGCCCATCAGGCGCACGGCGGCGACCATCGAGAGCGCGCCGACGACGGTCAGCACCAGCTCGCCGCGGGGACCGAACTTCAGCCGTTTCAGGTATTCCGACGCTCTGTATACGACGACGCCGAGGCAGATGCCCGCGAGCGCGCGGATCACCGTTTTCGCCGGAAAATCGCCCGACGCGTCCGAGAGATAGTTGCCGTATTTCACGTAGATGAAGCCGATCGAGCCGACGCCCAGCACGGGGGCGACCACCGCGGAGAAAAGGTCCTTCCGACGGCGGAACAGCGGGTACAGCGGGAAAAGCACGATGATCATCGCGGAGAGATACCAGTCGGGATTCATCACATTGATGCGCGGGATCCCCGTCTCGGAAAGCAGGAACAGCTCGTAAAGATTTAAGGGGCTGAACGCGTCGTCCCACCCGCGCACGCAATAGCAGGCGATCCACGCGGTCACAAAGCCGAAAACGAAATAAAAAAGGAAGCCCCATATTTTATGCGCGATGAAGCGCAGGGTCTCTTTGCCGATGGTCTCCGCGCGGAAGGGCCGGGCGTCGCGATAGACGTTCGATGCGAAGAAATAGCCGGTGAGCAGAAAGAAGAACTCCACCGTCAGCGCGTAGCCCGATGAGAACAGCGGCGGATCGAAAAAGGATTTCGAATGATAAAGCACGATGCAGATGCTGCCGAAGAGCCGCCAGAGATCCAGCTCCGGGTTTCTGCCGATATTCGGTTTTCCCGTCGATTTCAATTCGTTCACGCCGTTTTTCTCCCTTTTTTTGTTGATGCCGCCCGCGGCAGCCGGAAAACCGAATCCTGCGGGTATTTTAATGCAATATACAGTATATCATACCTTCGGAGGAAAGTACAATAATATTTCGGGATTATTTTCAGAATTATTATATTATAAAACGCGATAAAAGAACCCTCCGCGGCATGGGAGGACGTTCCTGTATGGAATCTGTTAAATAGATAGAATTGTCTATTTGTTTTAACATATTATAAACCGACAGTTTATGTCAATATTGATTTCGCAACCACTAACGGAAAAAATCAGACGCGACCCGAAAATCACGCCTGACTTAGTATCTTGTTATTCTTCTTATCCTTATTCCGCCGGCACTCTGACATATTCCTCCGGCGCGGGATCCAGCTTTGCGCCGAACCGCAGGATCAGCCGCGCGTCGCGCGAGGTGACGACCCCGTCTTTGGTAATATCGGCGAGCGTTTTCTGCAGGTCGGTGAGCTTTACCAGCCGCGCCGCCGCGCGCAAAGCGAGCCGGGCGTCCGCCGACTGAATTTTGCCGTTCATATCAACGTCGCCGAGACGGTATTCTTTAAAAGCCTGCGACTGCGTCGTGCCCGCTTCGCCGTTCTGCTTATCGTCGGCGCTCGTAACTCCGGCCTCGGGCCTCGTGATCCCTTCCGGCGCGGTGACGGCGGGCTCCTCCTTCGGGACTGTAGTCCCTTCCGGCACGGTCACGGCAGGCTCGTTCTTCGGAACGGTAATCTCTTCGGGAACGGTCACGGCGGGCTCCTCCTTCGGAAGCGTAATCTCTTCGGGAACGGTCACGGCGGGGCCTTGCTGCGGAACAGTAATTTTCTCCGGGACGCTTACGCCGGGCTCGTCCTTTGTAACAGCGCCGATCCCACTCGGGACATATCCCGTTCCCCGGTCATACGGGGCGGTCGGGAGCCTGCAAATGATCTCCCATTCGACGTCATCAGGTTTGCAATAAGTGTATTCCTCGACTTCGGTCGTATATTCGGCCGCGTCGTCGGCGTCCGCGCCCGCGAAAACGCATACAGGCACAGCTGCAGCCGCCATAGCGACGATCACACAGAATACGATCACTCTTCTGCGAAATTGATTCATTACAAACACTCCCCTGTTTTCTGTCGGGGATATTATAACTCGGTTTGGCGGGAATGTCAACAAATTCTGAGTTATCGGGATGTATTTTTCGCGGATATCGGGGATCGGGGATCGGATATCGTGCCGAAACCGCGGCTGAAATCGTAAAATTAACGCTGCGAATTCATCAAAGAAAAGAATAATAAAATCCACAAGCACGATTCGCGAAATCCGATACCCGATATCCGAATTCTGATTTATCGGGCAGCTTTGCTGCCCGATAAATCAGAATTTGAACATCTCCGCTCCCTGCTTCAGGTACTCGGTGATCTTCAGGCCCTGCGGGCAGACGGATTCGCACTTGCGGCAGGTGATGCAGTCCGCGGCGGTGTGACCCTCCGAGACCGCTTCGGCGTACGCCTTGCGCGCGTCCTCGAGCTGCCCGTCCGCAAGCTGAAGGTTCATCGCAGCGAAGATCTCCGGGATCGGGATCTGCTTCGGGCAGCCCTCGACGCAGTATCTGCACGCGGTACAGGGCACGGCTGCGGAGCTCTCCATGATCCTCTGTGCCTCGCGCACGATCTCCCGTTCCTCTCCGGTGAGAGGCTTGAAATCCTTCATATACGACAGGTTATCCTTCATCTGATCGAGGTTCGACATGCCCGAAAGCACGGTCAGAACGCCGTCGAGCGAAGCGGCGAAGCGGATCGCCCACGACGCGCACGACGCACCCGGCGCATGGGACGTGAACATCTCCTTCACCTTTTTCGGCGGGTCCGCGAGCTTGCCGCCCTTGACCGGCTCCATAATGATGATCGACTTGCCGTGTCTGCGCGCGATCTCGTAATTCGCGCGCGAGGCGACCTTCTTGTTCTCCCAGTCGGCGTAATTGATCTGAAGCTGCACAAATTCCGCCTCGGGGTGCTCCGTCAGAAGCTTTTCAAGAAGCTCCGGGCTGCCGTGGAACGAAAAACCGACGTGACGGATCAGGCCCTTCGCCTTCTGCTCGGCGGCGAAATCCCAAATGCCGAATTTGTCGTACTTTGTGTAATTGTTATCCATCAGCGCGTGAAGCAGATAATAGTCAAAATACTCCGCGCCGGTACGCTCAAGGCTCGTTGCGAACTCCTTTTTCGCCATTTTCTCCGTCATGCCGGGGATGCCGGCGTTGAGCTTTGTCGCGAGCGTAAAGCTCTCGCGCGGATGGCGGCTCACAAGCGCCTTTTTCGTCGCCGACTCCGAGCCGGGATAGACGTATGCGGTGTCAAAATAGGTAAACCCCGCCTCAAGGAACAGGTCGACCATCTTTTTTGTCTGTTCGATATCGATCGCCACGCCGCGGCGGGGCAGACGCATCAGCCCGAAGCCGAGCTTCGGCGTTTCTTTTCCGAAATAATCCGACATAAATACGACCTCCGTTTTTTCTGATATGAATATTCTACCACACTCTCACCGCGGTTTCAATCATTTTTGAAAAGGACGGACACAACGCGGAAAAATGCTTTTTTTCACCTGCGCGTTCCGGCAAAAAAAATCAATTTTCTATTGAAATCCCGAAATTGATGTATTATAATTTTATGAAAGTATGCTTCCCCGACGGGAACGGTATTTTGTATTTTATTAAAAAGAAGGTATATTTATGGAAATCAAGATCACCCTCAGCGAAAACAGAAAACCCAAGCCGCCCGTGGCGGAGCTCGGCTTCGGCAAGTTCTACACCGACCACATGTTCATGATGGACTACTACGCGGGCAAGGGCTGGACCGACGCGCGCATCGTGCCGTTCGGCGATATTTCCCTCTCCCCCGCGGCGATGGTGCTGCATTACGGGCAGGAGATCTTCGAGGGCATGAAAGCCTATCACACCCCCGAGGGCAAGGCCGTACTGTTCCGCCCCGAAAAGAACTTCGAGCGTCTGAACCTCTCCGCCGACCGTCTGTGCCTGCCGAGAGTCGACGAGGAATTCTGCGTTGAGGCGCTGAAAAAGCTCGTCGAGATCGACGAAGACTGGATCCCCGAGGGCGAAAACACCTCGCTGTATATCCGTCCGTTCATGTTCGGCGCGGATCCCAAGCTGGGCGTGCATCCCGCGTCCCACGCGATCTTCATGATCATCATGTCCCCCGTGGGCTCCTATTATAAAGAGGGTATCAACCCCGTCAAGATCTTCGTCGAGCAGAAGTATGTCCGCGCGGTCCGCGGCGGCTACGGCTTCACCAAGACCGGCGGCAACTATTCCGCGTCGCTCAAATCGCAGGAAGAGGCCGAGGAGCAGGGCTATTCGCAGGTCCTGTGGCTGGACGGCGTCGAGCGCAAGTATATTGAGGAAGTCGGCACGATGAACGTCATGTTCAAAATTAACGGCGAAGTTGTCACCCCGTCTCTTGAGGGCAGCATCCTCGGCGGCATCACCCGCCGCTCCTGCATCGAGCTGCTCAAGAGCTGGGGCGAGCCCGTGGTCGAGCGCAAGCTCGCTCTCTCGGAGGTCGTCGAGGCGGCGCACAACGGCACCCTTGAGGAAGCCTTCGGCACCGGCACCGCTGCGGTCATCTCCCCCATCGGCGAGCTGATCGTGGGCGACGAGCACATCGTCATCAACGAGGGCAAGATCGGCCCCACAGCTCAGAAGCTTTACGACAACATCGTCGGCATCCAGAACGGTCTTATCGAGGATAAACTCGGCTGGATCGTGCCCGTGAAATAAGCGTATCGAAGAAAATCATCCCCGGGGAGCTTCGGCTCTGCCGGGGATTTTTTTGGCTTCTGGCTTCCGGCCTCTGGCTTCCGGCTGCCGGCTGCCGGAAAGAGCGGAGAGCGGAGTTCGGAGAGCGGAGATTTTTGTGACGAACGCGCATAACGATTTCACGGCTGCTGGCTGCTGGCCTCTGGCTGCTGGCTGCTGGCTTCTGGCCTCTGGCTTCCGGCTGCCGGCTGCCGGAAAGAGCGGAGAGCGGAGTTCGGAGAGCGGAGATTTTTGTGACGAACGCGCATAACGATTTCACGGCTGCTGGCTGCTGGCCTCTGGCTGC
>JAFRPB010000125.1 GCA_017429345.1 Clostridia bacterium
AATAATAAAAAAATAAAAAAACTATTGAAATTTGCGAAACAGTGTGTTATACTCTGTTAATGTAAGCATACAGGAAACAACGAGAGTGGGGCGACCCGCTCTTTTGTTTGATATGGGGAGGTCTGTTATGGCAGAGAAAAAGAACGTCGCCCAGACGGTGCGGGAGCTGGCGAAGCCCCTGGTGGAATCCCTCGGTCTTGAGCTCTGGGACGTGCGTTTTGTCAAGGAGGGCGCGGACAGCATTCTGCGCATCATCATCGATAAAGAGGGCGGCGTCTGCATCGACGACTGCGTCGCGGTCAACGATATTCTCGACGGGCCGCTCGACGAATGGGATCCGATCAGCGTTCCCTACCGTCTGCAGGTGCAGTCGCCCGGCGCGGAACGGGAGCTTGTGAGAAGCGAGCATTTCGCGAAATATATCGGCGCTCCGGTCACGGTGAAGCTGCATAAGGCCGTCAACGAACGCAAGCAGTACGCGGGTACGCTCGCGTCTTACGAAGACGGAACGGTGACTCTGACGACCGAAGACGGCGCGTCCCTCTCGTTCGAAAAGCAGGACGCCGCGTGGGTAAAGCTCGACGACTTCCGGGATTTTATGTGAATAATTTTCATCTGAATATTGAAAGGAACTGATTATCAAAATGATTGTCAACGATGAATTTTTTCTTGCGGTAAAACAGCTTGAAAAAGAAAAGAACATTCCGGCGGAAAAACTGTACGAGACGATCGCGAACGCGCTCGCAACCGCCAAGAAGCATGATTTCGGCGGCAGGGACGACGTCGTCTTCTGCGATATCGATCCCGAAAAACGCGAGATCAACGTCTACGCCGTCAAGACCGTGGTATCCGAGATCGAGGACGCGATCACGGATATTCTGCCCGAGGACGCGCAGAAATATATGCCCGGCGCGGAGCCCGGCGATCTTGTCCGCATCCCGTTGGAGATCGCCGATTTCGGCCGTATCGTCGCGCAGAAGGTCAAGCACGTGATCCGTCAGGGCATCCGCGAGGTCGAGCAGACCCGTCAGAGCGCCGAGTTCCAGGGCAAGAATCAGGAGATCGTTACCGCCGTCGTGCAGAGTATCGACGCGAAAACGGGCAACGTCTCCCTTGAGATCAACGGCACGGAGAGCGTTCTGCCGAAGGCGGAGCAGATCCCCGGCGAGACGTTCCGCGTCGGCGACAAGATCAAGGTCTTTATCTTTGACGTCCGCAGCCTCGATAAGGGATTGCGCATCCGCATCTCCCGCACGCATTCCGGCTTCGTAAAGCGTCTGCTTGAGAATGAGGTGCCCGAAATCGCGGACGGCGTCGTCGAGATCAAGGCGATCGCCAGAGAGGCGGGTTCCCGCACGAAGGTCGCGGTTGTTTCTCACGATGAAAACGTCGATCCCGTCGGCGCCTGCATCGGTCAGCGCGGCGCGCGCATCGACAACATCCGTTTCATTCTCGGCGGAGACGAGAAGATCGACGTGATCCCCTACAGCGAGGATATCGACGCGTTTATCGCGTCCGCGCTCGCTCCGGCGGAGATCCTCAAGGTCGAGCAGGATCCGAACGAGGAGATCGTATATCATGTCACCGTTCCCGATAATCAGCTTTCGCTTGCGATCGGCAATAAGGGGCAGAACGCCCGCCTTGCCGTGAAGCTGACCGGCAAGAAGATCGATATCAATCCCGAGAGCGGATTCTATGATCCCGATAAGGCGGCCGAGGCGCTGAGCTAAATAACCGCTGATTCATTCACATCTGAAAATTCGGCACGCATCTTGCTTGATTCTTTCCCGTCATATCGTTCAAAAATCCCTTGAAAGGCGGCAGCCTTCCTGCGGTCTTTCTGAACAATCTGACGAAAAATCTGACGGAGCAATCTGCGCACCGGAATTAATCAGCGGTTACCTAACGGATATACACAAGAATACGTCCGCCGTTGCGGATGCAGAAAAGAGGCTGAAAGATGCAGCAGAAAAAAATACCGATGCGCAGATGCTCCGGCTGCGGCGAAAGCAAACCGAAAAAAGAGCTGATCCGCGTCGTGCGGACGCCCGAGGGCAGCGTGGAGCTGGATCTTACCGGCAAGAAAAACGGCCGCGGCGCGTATATCTGCCGCAGCGCGGAATGTCTGAAAAAGGCGGAAAAAGCGAAACGCTTCGACCGTGCTTTCGAGACGAGCGTACCGGCGGAGATCTTCGAAACGCTGCGGAAGGAGCTGACCGCGATTGAATGAAAAATTCCGCGCGCTGCTCGGTTTCGCAGTCAAGGCCGGCAAGGTGAGTTTCGGCCACGACGCCGTGAAGCAGTGCATAAGATTAAAGAGGGCAAAGCTGCTGTTGTTTACCCGGGACGCGTCGGAGCGTCTGCGGGAGGAGCTGAAGGGGCTTGCGGAAAACGTTCCCTCACTGGAGCTTTCCGAAAGCGCCGACGAGCTTGCCGTGATCCTCGGCCGCCGCGCCGCCGCGCTGGCGGTCGGCGACGAAGGATTTGCGGACAGTCTCTTGAAAAACGTCGATCAACGGTAGAATAAGGAGGATAAGATATGGCAGTACTGAAATATAAAATTCACGAGGCGGCAAAGGATTTCGGCAAAAAAAGCAACGAAATCATCGATTTGCTCGCGCAGTTTTCCGATGAGCCGAAAAAGTATCAGACGGTGCTGACGCCGACGGATCTCGATATTATTTTCGATGTGTTCACGCAGCAGACCGCGATGGACGACCTGAGCGAGTATTTCAATATGCCCGCGCCGGAAGGCGCGGATAAGGCTGGCGAGGCGGCTGCGGAGCCGACCGAGGCCGAGTCTGCGCAGCCTGAAGAGCCGACGCAGGAAAAAGCGGCGAAGGGCAAAAAGCCCGCAGGGGAAAAGGTCCCCGCGCAGCCCAAACCGCAGCAGGGCGCAAAGCCCGGCGCGGCAAAGCCCGGCGCGCCGAAGCCCGGTCAGAAGCCCGCGGCAAAGCCCGACGATAAAAAGAAAAAAGATCAGCCTTATATTCAGGCGCGTACCAAGGGCGAGAAGAAGACCGTCGATACGCGCGGCGGCTATGTCGAGCTGGATAAGTATAACGAGAAGTATGAGAACATCGCCGGCGACACCAGCCGCAGAAGCGATCGCGACACCGGCAAGCAGAAGATCAAGCAGAAGTCCCGTCAGGATAAAAGAGCGGGCGGCCGTCAGGGCAAGCGCGAGACAGAGCAGGAGAAGCTCAAGAGGATCGCCGAAGCCCGCGCGAAGCAGCAGATCAAGGTTACGATCGGCGACGAGATCCAGGTCTCCGAGCTCGCTTCCCAACTCAAGCTCAAGGTGACCGAGGTCATCAAAAAGCTGATGGGCCTCGGCGTCATGGCGGCGCAGAATCAGGTCATCGACTTCGACACGGCGGCGATCGTCGCCGAGGAGCTCGGCGCAAAGGTCGAGCGCGAGGTCATCGTCACCATTGAAGACAGGATCATCGATACGCACGAGGACAGGGAAGAGGAGCTTTCGCTGCGCGATCCCGTCGTCTGCGTCATGGGCCACGTCGACCACGGCAAGACCTCGCTTCTTGACGCGATCCGTCATACCTCGGTCACCGCGACCGAGTCCGGCGGCATCACCCAGCACATCGGCGCCTCGCGCGTCCACGTGCAGGACAGAGATATCACCTTCCTTGATACCCCCGGTCACGCCGCGTTTACCGCCATGCGCGCGAGAGGCGCAATGGCGACGGATATCGCCATTCTCGTCGTCGCGGCGGACGACGGCATCATGCCGCAGACCATTGAGGCGATCAGCCACGCGAAGGCCGCGGGCATCGCGATCGTCGTTGCGGTCAATAAGATCGATAAGCCCGGCGCGAATCCCGAGCGCATCAAGCAGCAGCTCACCGAGCACGGACTTGTGCCCGAGGAGTGGGGCGGCGACGTGATCTGCGTGAACGTCTCCGCGAAGACCGGCGAAGGACTTGACGAGCTGCTTGAATCCGTGCTGCTTGTCGCGGATATGCTCGAGCTCAAGGCGAACGCGGACCGCGCCGCGAAGGGCGTCGTCATCGAAGCGCGTCTTGACAAGGGCAGAGGTCCCGTCGCGACGCTGCTCGTTCAGAACGGCACGCTCAAAACCGGCGATATCGTCGTCGCGGGCACCGCGGTCGGCAGGATCCGCGTCATGACCGACGACAAGGGCGGCCGCGTCAAGAGCGCGGGGCCGTCGATCCCCGTTGAGATCACGGGTCTTGCGGATACCCCGCAGGCGGGCGACACGTTCGACGCCGTCTCCGACGAAAAGCTTGCCAGAGAGCTGGTCGAGCAGCGTCAGCAGGCGGATAAGGAGAAGCGCCTGAACGCCTCCGCCAACAGGGTCACCCTTGATAATCTGTTCTCCACCATCGCCGCCGGCGAGGTCAAGGATCTGAATATCGTCGTCAAGGCCGACGTGCAGGGCTCCGTCGAGGCGGTCTCACAGAACCTTGAGAAGCTGACCAATGAGGAAGTCCGCGTTAAGGTTATTCACGGCGGCGTCGGCGCGGTCACCGAGTCCGACGTTATGCTGGCGGACGCGTCCAACGCGATCATCGTCGGCTTCCATGTGCGTCCCGAGCCCTCGGCGGTGGTTTACGCCGAGCGTATGAGCGTGGATATGCATATGTATAATGTTATTTACGACTGCATCGAGGATATCGAGGCGGCGATCAAGGGTATGCTCGCGCCGAAGTTCCGCGACGTGGATATCGGCCGCGCCGAGGTCAGAAACGTCTTCAAGCTCTCGACCTACGGCACCATTGCAGGCAGCTACGTGCAGGACGGTAAGGTCACCAAGAACTGCAAGATCCGCGTCGTGCGTGACGGTATCGTGATCTTTGAGGATACGATCTCCTCGCTGCGCCGCTTCAAGGACGACGTGAAAGAAGTCGTTTCCGGCTATGAATGCGGTATCGGTCTTGAAAAATTCAACGATATCAAGGAGCGGGACGTTCTCGAAGCGTTTATTACCGAAGAATATAAGGAGGGTTAACGGTTGCCTAATTTTAAAAATAACCGTACCGCCGAAGATCTCAGGCGTGAGATCGCGGCGATCGTCCGAGAGCTGAAGGATCCCCGCGTGCGGGAGACGCTGATTACCGTCATGCGCGTCGAAACCGCGTCGGATCTCTCCTATGCGAAGGTATTCGTCAGCTCGATGCAGGGGCTTGACGGCGCGAAAACCGCCGTTGAAGGTCTGAAAAGCGCCTCCGGATTTATCCGTCGGGAATTGAGCGCGCGGCTGCATATCCGCAAGTCGCCGGAGCTGAAATTCATTGCGGACGATTCGGTGCGCGAGAGCATCGAAATGTTTGAAAAACTGAAAAAATCCGGCAAAAAGGAGACTGATGACGATGAGAATTGACGTTCCCTTTGCCGCCGGTCTGCTCCGGGACCGCGATAACATCGAGATCCTGTGTCACCAGTCGCCGGAC
Source organism: Clostridia bacterium (assembly GCA_017429345.1). GTDB lineage: Bacteria > Bacillota > Clostridia > Oscillospirales > Acutalibacteraceae > RGIG2774. The sequence continues at coordinate 5,433 of JAFRPB010000125.1, forward strand.
GGCGATACCATCGGCTGCGGCTTCGCGCTCTGCCGCGTACTGCAGCAGATGGGAAAACAGGCGTTTATCACCGTTGACGACGTGATCCCCGTCTGCTTTGATTATCTGCATCCCGCCGTCGAAAAACAGTCGTTTGAGCCTCAGTTCATCGTTGCGGTGGACGTCGCGACGATCGATATGCTGGGCTCGGCGGAACATATCGCGAAATACCGCGGCAGGATCGATCTTTGCATCGACCACCACGCGTCAAATACCGATTACGCGAAATATACGCTGATCGAAACGGAGCCGGAGGCCGCGGCGGCGGCGGAAACGCTTCTGCAGGTGTTTTACGCGATGGGCGCGCCTGTTGACGCGCTGACAGCAGATTGTATTTATACCGGCATCGCGACGGATACGGGCTGTTTCCGCTATACGAACACCACCTCCCGCACGCTGCGTATCGCAGCGGATCTTCTGGACAGAGGCGCGCGTTTTGAGCTGATCAACAAGCGCAACTTCGACACGAGAACAAAAACATACAGCGCGCTCGAGGCGCTTGCGCTCGCGACGCTGAATACCTATTTCGACGGCAAATGCGCGATGCTTGACATTACGCAGGAGATGTACCGGCTCAGCGGCTCCGATGAGAGCGAGGCGCACCCGCTCAAGGCGCTGCCCCGGCAGGTCGAGGGCGCGCTGGTCGGCGTGACGATCAAGGAAGAGAAGAACGGCACGTTCCGCGCTTCCGTGCGCACGAATACGCCTGTGGACGCGTGCAATATCTGCAAACGCTTCGGCGGCGGCGGGCATAAACGCGCTTCCGGCTGCGATCTTCCCGGTGCAACGATCGAAGAAGCAAGAAAGAATATACTTGAAAGTATCCGGCTCGAACTGAATCAATATGACGGGATTTCTTTGTCTCAATAAAAAAAGCGGCAAAACTTCATTTCAGGCGATCGCCGAGATTCGGCGGCTCACCGGGGAAAAGAAGGTCGGTCACACAGGCACCCTTGACCCGATGGCCGAGGGCGTTCTGCCCGTCGCGTTCGGCAGAGCTTCGAAATTCATCGAGCTGCTGCCCGACAGCGAAAAGGCTTATACAGCGCGGCTGCGGCTGGGGCTTTGTACCGATACGCTGGATATCACGGGAACGGTTACCCGAACAAGCGAGATCGCCTGCACGGCAAACGACGTGCGCGCGGTCCTTTCGCGGTTTACGGGGGATATTTTGCAGATCCCGCCGATGTATTCGGCGAAATCCGTCGGCGGCGTCCGTCTTTACAAGCTTGCGCGGGCGGGCGAAGAGATCGAGCGGCAGGCTGCGCGCGTGCATATCGATTCGATCGATTATCTCGGCGCGGTCGGCGAAAACGAATACGAGATCGCCGTGCGCTGCGGCAAGGGGACCTATATCCGCTCGCTGATCGACGATATCGGGGAAGAACTCGGCTGCGGCGCGGTGATGACGAAGCTCACGCGCACGTTTTCCAACGGGTTTGACATCAGGGACGCGCATACCGCCGAAGAGCTTGCGACTTGCGGGAAAATCGAAGAATTGCTGATCCCCGTCGACCGCGTGCTTGCGGTCTATCCCGCGCTGACGCTCACGCAAAAACAGACGCGTCTGTTCAAAAACGGGGTTTCGCTTGAGCTCAAACGGCTTTCGGGCGTCGGGGATGAAATATTATACCGCGTCTATTCGCACGAAGGGGGATTCCTCGGCGTCGGGGAACGCGCAGGCGAGGTGCTGAAGATGCGGAAGATGTTTGATATCAGTTGATTTGTTTTGCGTTTTGCGTTTTGCGTGTTGCGACGTCGGCGAAATTGTGAAGTCGTGAGATCGTGAAGTCGTGAGATCGTGAAGTCGTGATGTTGTGGAATCGTGAAATCGTGAAATCGTGAAACCGAAATCCGAGCTCTGTTCTCTGAACAACACCCGGCACCCAACACCCGGTACCCAGCTAAGCGCAAAACGCAGCACGCAAAACGCAAAACGCAGCACGCAAAACGCAAAACGCAAAGCACAACACGCAACACGCAAAGGACGGTCTTATTCTATGAATCTCAGTCAGGGCGGAACGGGGGCTCCCGTCGCCGCCGCGCTCGGCAATTTCGACGGGCTGCATCTCGGTCACGCAGCTGTGATCGAAGCCGCGATCCGGCAGAGGAATCGGGGCTTCGAGCCCGTCGTTCTGAAATTCCGCGAGCACCCGATGCGGTTTTTCGCGCCGGGGGAGCGGGGACTGATCCTGACCGACGAAGAGGACGAGCGGAGAATCGCATTGCTCGGCGCCCGCGTCGTTTATCTGGACTTCGAAGCCGTCAGGAATCTGTCTCCCGCGGAATTTGTTGACGGCGTCCTCAGTGAAGCGCTCGGCGTGCGCTTTGTTTCCTGCGGATATAATTACCGTTTCGGCAAAAACGCGGCGGGCAGCGCGCAAACGCTGAAGACGCTGTGCGAAAAGAAGGATATCGAGGTCCGCGTTTGCGGAAAAGTCGAATATCGGGGCATGGCGGTTTCGTCCACGGCGATCCGCGAAGCGCTGAAAAACGGCGATATGGCGCTGGCGAACGGAATGCTCGGCTATGAATACGGTTACGGTCTTAAGGTCGTGCACGGCGACGCGCGGGGAAGAATGCTCGGCGCGCCGACGGCGAATCAGATCTTCCCCGCCGGGCTTCTCGTCCCGAAATACGGCGTATACGCCTCAAAAGCGGAATATGACGGCAGAATATACCCCGGCGTGACGAATATCGGCCTTCGGCCGACGATCGGCGGGAGCGATCCGCGCAGTGAGACGCATATTCTCGGCTTTGACGGCGATCTTTACGGCAAGACGCTCCGTGTTTCGCCGATCCGATATCTGCGGGAGGAGCGGCGTTTCGATTCGCTCGAGGAACTCGCCGCGCAGATCGCGCGCGACAAAGCGCTGAGTTTTGAAATTTATCGCGAAGAAGTGGATCATATATGAAAATCGTACTGGCGTCCGCGTCGCCGCGGCGCAAAGAAATATTGGAGCTCGCGGGCCTTGCGCCCGACGAGATCATTCCCTCGGATGCGGACGAGACCGTGCCGGAGGGCCTTACGCCCGACGAAACGGTGCGGATTCTCGCGAAACGCAAGGGGGAGGGCGTTCGCCCGAAAGCGGGGGAGGACGCGCTCGTGATCTCCTCGGATACCGTGGTCGCGCTGGGGAATGAGATCCTCGGCAAGCCCGCGGACCGGGACGACGCGCGGCGGATGCTGCGGCTTCTCTCCGGTAAAAAGCACTTTGTCTATACCGGCGTTTACATTACGTTTCGGAACAGGGAAACGCTGTTCTGCAACGCGACCGAGGTCGAGTTCTACGAGTTGACCGACGGCGAGATCGAAGCCTATCTCGACACCGGCGAGCCCTTCGATAAGGCCGGCGCGTACGGGATCCAGGGACGCGGCTGCTTCCTTGTAAAACGCATCGACGGCGACTTTTTCTCGGTGATGGGGCTGCCCGCCGCCGAGGTTTATCGCGCGGTACGCGCGATAAACCTCGAAATGAAAAATGAAGAATGAAAAATTAATGACGGGCTCCGCCCGTACCCGATTATATATGTCTGTTAAATGCACTTTGCACAGCTTTTTAACTATCAGAGCAGATTTTTTTAAAGAGTTTTTTACGGAATCTATGATAAAAAGGCGCGAAGCGCTTTTCCGAAATTTTTCATTTTTCACTATTCACTTCTTATTATGCGGAGGAATTGAAATGTACAGTCTGAAAAATGCCAAAAGGATCGTTTTTAAGGTCGGCACCTCGACGCTGACCTATCCGACGGGCAAGACCAATCTGCGCAGGCTCGCGGCGATCGTCCGCGTGCTGTCCGATCTGTCCAACGCCGGCAGGGACGTGGTTCTGGTGTCCTCCGGCGCGATCGGCGTCGGCGTGGGCAAGCTCGGCCTTGCCGAGAAGCCCTCCGATATCCCGTCGCGGCAGGCGGCGGCGTGCATCGGTCAGTGCGAGCTGATGTTCACCTACGACAAATTCTTCTCCGAATATGGCAAGATCACCGGGCAGCTCCTGATTACGAAAAGCGACGTCGAGAGCGACGAGCGGCGGGCAAACCTGATCAACGCCTTCGATAAAATGCTGCAGTACGGCGTGATCCCGATCATCAACGAGAACGATTCCGTCGCGGTGGAGGAGATCACCTACGGTGACAACGACAACCTTTCCGCGATCGTGGCGAAGCTGATCCACGCGGATGCGCTCGTGATCCTGACCGATACGGACGGTCTCTTCACTGCGAACCCGCAGGAGGACGAGACCGCCACGCTGATCCCCCTCGTGACGCAGATCACGCCCGAGATCGAAGCGCTGGCGGGCGGCAGGGGCTCGACGCGCGGCACCGGCGGTATGGTTACAAAACTCGCCGCCGCAAAGCTCGCGACAGAAGCGGGCATCGACACGGTCATTATGAACGGCAGTACGCCGGACGATATTTACAAGCTGTTCGACGGACACGCCGTCGGCACATTCTTCAAGGCAAGGTGAATGATATGAATGATAAAATGATCGAAATGGGCAAGCGCGCGCGCGAGGCGTCTTATGTACTCGCGGCCTTAACGAGCGCGAAGAAAAATGAGATCCTGCACGCGGTCGCCGCCGCGCTGAAGGAGAACGCCGGCGTGATCGCCGCCGCCAACGCGGAGGATATCCGCATCGGGCGCGAAAACGGACTTTCGGAATCGCTTCTCGACCGGCTCGCCTTCGGCGAGAGCCGCGTCTGCGCCTGCGCCGACGCCGTGCTTGACGTCGCGGCGCTGCCCGATCCCGTGGGGCGCGCGCTCTGGGGCTCGGAGCATCCGAACGGCATGCGCATCACCCGCGTCACCGTGCCGCTGGGCGTGATCGGCATGATCTACGAGGCGCGGCCGAACGTCACGATCGACGCGGCGGCGCTTTGCGTCAAGTCCGGCAATGCGGTGATCCTGCGCGGCGGCAAAGAGGCGATCAATTCGAATAAAGCGAGCGTCGCGGTCATGCGCGGGGCGCTTGAATTGCTCGGTCTGCCCGCGGACTGCGTGCAGCTGATCGAGGATACCTCCCGGCAGTCGAGCGTCGACCTGATGCACCTGAACGGCTATATCGACGTGCTGATCCCCCGCGGCGGCGCGGGGCTCATCAGAGCCGTCGTCGAAAACGCCTCGGTCCCCGTCATCGAGACCGGCGCGGGCAACTGCCACGTCTATATCGACGAAACGGCGGACGTAGGAATGGCGGCGGATATCGTTTTCAACGCGAAAACGAGCCGTCCCTCTGTCTGCAACGCCTGCGAGAGTCTGCTCGTGCATGAGAAGATCGCCGAAAAGGCGCTGCCCGCGATCGCCGCGCGCCTTGCGGAAAAGAACGTGGAGATCGTCGGCGACGAGACCGTCTGCGCGATCCTGCCCGAAGCCGCGAGCGCGACCGAGGACGACTGGGGCAGGGAATATCTCGATTATAAAATCTCGGTCAAAACCGTCTCCGGTGTGGACGAGGCGATCCGCCACATCAACAAATACAGCACGCACCACAGTGAGGCAATCGTGACGGAAAGCTATGAAAACGCCGAAAAATTCCTGAACGGTGTGGATTCCGCGGCGGTCTACGTGAACGCGAGCACGCGCTTCACCGACGGCGGCGAATTCGGCTTCGGCGCGGAGATCGGCATCTCGACGCAGAAGCTGCACGCCCGCGGTCCGGTGGGGCTCGAATCCCTCGTCACGACGAAGTATCAGATTCGCGGCGGCGGACAGGTGCGGTAATTCCGTCCGGCGCAGGATGAGGAGGAACGGGAATGGAACAGAATGAAAAACAGAGACGGCTTGTCGGCTCTGTTGAGATCGTCGGTGCAGTGATCGTTTTCGTCTGCATTTTCGTCAGTTGGCTGGATTGCAGAAATCACGGTCTTTCGGGTCCGTTGCAATTTGCGATCGAGATCGTTTTTTTGGCAGGCTTCTATGGCTTCGGCGTCGTTGCGGGAAAACATCGGGATAAGCGGAATCGGCGCTCCCGACTTGCGGTCGTTATGCTTGCCGTTCTTTCTCTGAATGCTTTGAATTACAGTGCTGTCCGCACAGAGGCGCTGTTGTACGATCTTGATTTTGAAATACAAAGTGCGGAGCATAGCGAGCTAACACAGGAAGACCTGGATCGATACGTCTGTGTTTCTTCTTTTGAAAATCTGACGAACGGTCTGCGTCTTCTGCCGAACGAAAAAAGATATATCGCGGAGCATGCAGATGAATTTGAAAAGATCGTCGTCCGGGGAACGGTGAAGAATCCAAATCGAAGATCCGTTTCTCATATTGTCAATTATTACGGTCGCGCGGATCAATATACGCTTGCGCACGGCTGGCAGAGCTTCTGTCCTCGGCGTTCTGTCGATATGCATTTGACGGTGCCAGCGGGGGAAACGGCGGACTATGAATTCGTGATCATTGCGGCAAAGGGCACGAAGGATCATCTGCCGGACCCGGCGTATATTTATTCTCGGTTTAATGTTTGCGGCACTTTTTTCGGCGTCTGAGGTTGATGATTTATTCACCTTCGTCATGTTGATCGTAACATAGATCGGCAGACCCCGGCATAGAATGGAATATCAGATCCGGATATTCGGTGGAGCGGTAATGCGAAAGGAAAAGAGCAATAAACATAATAAAAAGACGAAAACCGGCGCATTCCTTAAGATCGCGCTGGTATTTTCGCTGCTCCTGATCGCCGTTCTTTCCGCGGCGCTGGTTTACGTTACAGTCCAAAGCCCGGTGAACGTGATCACGGGCACGGGCAAGATCCTGACGGGCAGATCCGGGATCCGGGAGCTTTCTTATTCTTATTATAAAAAGGGCAGGGGCAAAAAGCTGCTCACGCCCTATGAGGATCACGGCCTCGGCACGGGCATGATGTGCGAGGTGATCGTGCCTTACGGCGAGTGCACCGACGGGGCGGAAGAGAGCAACAGCTCCGATCCGCTGTATTCGCCGCTCGCGCGCGGTACGGTGGATCGCGTGCTCTCCGTCGCCGGTACCGCAGAGCAGCCGGTCTACGTTCTCGAAAGCGGCGTGAAGATCAACGACGAATACATAAAAATCACCGATCCGGCGTATCTGATGCCGGAAAACACGCTGCGTTACTACGGATCAGAGCCCGTGATCGGCGGGATCAAGCTCCTGTTCGAAACGGACTGGGCGGTGCCCGTGCGGGTGACGCTCGACCCGCAGAGCTATTTCACCGGTTACGACAACCGCGCGTTCAACGTGACCGAATTTTCCGCGAAATATCTGGATATCCACTTTTCGCGCACCGTATCTCTTGACGCTTTGCCGGATATATCCGGCCTCGACGTTGTGAAGAAATGCGTATGGATCGGCGGCGAAGGCGGCGGCACGCTGCGGCTGTATTTAAAAAAAAGCGGGCAGTTTTACGGTTATTCTTACGAGCTTGACCGCAACGGACGCTTCGCGTTCGTAATAAAGAAGAATATCCGTCAGGACGCGACCCCGACGGTGATCCTCGACCCGGGACACGGCGGGACGGACCCCGGCGCGGCGAGCGTCGACGGCGCGGTGCTCGAAAGTCTCATGACGCTGGATATCGCGAATCAGGCGGCGGAGATGCTTTCCGAGCGAGGGATCCGCGTTGTGCTGACGCGGCGGGACGACGTCTTTGTTTCGCTTGACGAGCGCGCGCTGATCACGCGGAAATATTCGCCCGATCTGTTCGTCGCGATCCACTGCGACAGCGAGGAGACCGGGACGGCGTACGGGACGCATACGTTTTATTATAAAAATTACTCCGCGCCGCTCGCGCAGAGCATACAGAAATATATGGCTCAGGTTTACGGGGAGCTGTACCCCGGCGACGCAGCGGCGGACAAGGGAACGAAGTTCTATCCCTTCGCGGTCACGCGGGTGGAGGAATGCCCCTCGGTGCTGGTCGAGTGCGGGTATCTCACGAATGAGAGCAACTGCGCGTTTATCAATTCTGCCGCCGGGAGAATCAAGATCGCGGACGCGATCGTGCGCGGGATTCTTGAACAGCTGAATGTAAAATTCTGATTTATCGCGAAGCGACAAATCAGAATTTTCAAATGCGGAATTCGGAATGCGGAATTCGGAATTTCGGAAAAGCGCTTCGCGCCTTTTTATATAAAGTATTTTTAGGGTACTTATAAAACATAGATTTTACAATGCTTTTTTGATAGAAATGTTTGTTTTAATTATACAAATATCTATAATTGGGGTACGGGGCGGAGCCCCGTCATCAATTCCGCATTCCGCATTCCGCATTCCGAATTATTAGAGATCGAAGACCTCGATAAATCTGAATTTACGTAATCATATCTTCCGGCAAATGCCGCACGTCGTTGAACCGTCTGAAACGCACGCGGCGGGTATCGTTGAACAGAAACAGATTCAAAAGATTCACGCAGGTATTGTCCTGCGAGACGATCATGTTTCTGTCGAACGGGAAGCCGACGAGCTTTGAGAGCAGATGCGCGATGAAAACGCCGTGCGAGACGAGCAGGATTTTTTTGTCCGCGTCGCGGATGCGGTCTCCGTTATTGTCGATCCGGTCCTCGTCAAAGGGACCGCCGTACGCTTCGGGAAAAACCAGCGTTTCAAGAACAAGCTTCGCCCTTGCCCCGGGATCTTCGGGACAGGGGATCTCTTTTTCGTGAAGGACGACCCCGCCGCATTCTCTGCGGATCGCCGCCTCGTCGGGGACGAAATCCGCGCGCGTGCCCGCCTCGACGAGCGCGGGCACGATCTCGACCGGCGCGGACTGATATTTCGCCGCGCCCGCCGCGGTCTGCGCCGCCCGCAGGAGCGAGCTTGCGTAAATATGATCGAACCGCGTGTTTTGAAAGCGTTCGCCCAGAAGCAAAGCCTGCCGCATCCCGAGCTCTGTCAGCTCGGGATCGTCTTTTTCGATCCCCGCGTTCGACACCGACTGCCCGTGCCGGACGATATATAACTCCATGTAAATCCCTCATTTCCGAATAAGCGTTTCATACAGCGCGCTTCCGTCGATATACCCGATGCCGTCTTCCTTTTCCGCAAAGCCGACCGCGGAGATAAAACCGATCTTTGCGACGGAAAACTCCCGGATCGCACGGATCCGACCGATTTCCCTGTGCTGCGCCGACAGGTCCATCGGTGCTTTAAGATACTTTACCTCCCAGATCTCGCAGCCGTCGTCGTATTCAAGCGCAACGTCAAATTCGCCGTTCGTCTTTGTCGCGGGATCGTCGTAGTAGTATCTGCCGATATTCCTTATGCCCGGAAGCTTCCCGGATTTCGCAAGACGCGAAAAATACGATCTGCAGATCTCTTCGAATCGGCGGGATATGAATTCCGTCAGCGTCGCAGCGACATATTCGTCGTAAAACGCCGCGGCGCCGAGCATCTCAAGCGCGCTTTTTTGTTTGTAAACATACGTGTAATAAAAGTGCATCAGGTTGTCGTTCAGCTCATATGCCGCCTTTTTATCGTCGTGCGGGCGATTGATCGGCAGGGTCCGACGAACCTGTTCCATTTCGATCAAAGGCTTGAGCTGTTTATTCAGACTGCCGGTTTTTTCTGCGCCGAGCCTGTTTTCAATTTCCGTGTAACGCTTCGCACTGTTTCCGAGTACGGAGAAAATGCGCTCCGCCTGAAGAGACGAGGTGAAGTCCGACATTAAAAGATGCGAGGCGTAGAGGTACAGCGGGGACGCCGTATTCAGAATCGTGCCGATGATGTTTTCCCGCAGATCCTTTTTCCCGTCCAGCATCTCGTTCACATAAGGCGAACCGCCGAAGACGGAATAAAATGCGATTTTATCATAGACGGTTTTTTTTGGATAAAACGCCGCGCAGTCCTGATATGAGAGCTCGGCGAGCCGGATCACACTGTGAAATCTGCCGTAAAGCGAGTTGCCCTCCCGAAACATTTCTTTCATCATTCCGATATGCGACCCCGACAAAATGAGACAGATGTTTTTCAGCCGGTTATCGATCACGCTTTGAAATACAGAGTCCACTTTCTGTGCGTTTTCAAGCGCTTTCAGATACGGATATTCATCTATGACCGCGGCGATCTCAAAGGGGAGCGTGTTCAGATAGGCGAATACGTCGCCGAAATTTTCAAATATCAGCGGCGCCGGTAAGATTTTTTCGCGGACAAGCTCTGCGACGAAGCCGTCGATGTTTTCCCGCAGACTTCCCTTGACACATTCGTAATAGACGGTCCTTTTGCCGCAGACCGTCAGCGCCTGTTTGATCAGCGTCGTTTTGCCGACCTTGCGCTTGCCGTAAACCATACAGGCGCGGTTCGGCGACGCAAAAAATTCCGCAAGCGCATGAAGCTCGTCTTCTCTGCCGATAAACATAAAATCAGCCCTTTTATGTTGAATTTAAATTCATTGAAATTTCATTCAACATTATGATACCCGATAACATACGAACTTGTCAAGTCATATTATAAAAAATCGTCCGTATCTCAAATCTCATATCTCGCCTCTCGACTCTCGCATCTCGCATCTCGACTCTCGCATCTCGACTCTCGCATCTCGCATCTCGACTCTCACCCAAAAAATCAGAACCTTTGACGAATTTTCGCAAGAAAATTTGGTAAAACTGTTGACAAAAGGTTGACTGTTATGCTAATATTAATTGCTGCAATGCTGTGTTTCTGCGGTTTTCCGAAAAAACCGTTTTTCGCGGCGGCAAAGTGTATTCCGGTCTTCGGGCCGATGAAATACAAGATTATTGAAGAAAGGAGGAAGAAGCTTGCCAACCTTTAATCAGCTGGTTCGCAGCGGCAGACAGGACAAGATCTACAAGTCCAAGGCTCCCGCTCTGGGAAAGGGCCTGAACTCTCACAAGAACATTGTGACCGATCACAACTCCCCCCAGAAGAGAGGCGTGTGCACCGTCGTCAAGACCGACACCCCCAAGAAGCCCAACTCTGCGCTCAGAAAGCTGGCGAGAGTCCGTCTGACCAACGGCATGGAGGTGTCCGCGTACATCCCCGGCGTAGGTCACAACCTTCAGGAGCACTCCGTCGTTCTCATCAGAGGCGGCCGTGTGAAGGATCTCCCCGGCGTGCGTTACCACATCATCAGAGGAACGCTTGATACTCAGGGCGTTTCCGGCAGGATGCAGGCCCGTTCCAAATACGGCGCGAAGCGTCCGAAGGCGGGTAAAAAGTAATTTACCGCAAAAATCAAGACAATCTTCTTGCAGGCTGAGCGAAAGCTCTCCCAATGTAAGGTTTATATATATCATTATATATGGCCTTCATTGGCGCCACGGGAATTTGTCACTCGAGTACCTATGATTTTCATTCTATATGAAGGAGGGAAGCGAAGTGCCAAGAAGAGGCCAGATTGCAAAACGTGATGTTTTGCCCGATCCGCTTTACAATTCCAAATTGGTCACGCGTCTCATCAACAGCGTCATGTATGACGGCAAAAAGGGTGTTGCCCAGAAAATCGTTTATGATGCATTCGATATCATAAAGGAAAAGACCGGCAAGGATCCCCTTGAAGTCTTTGAGGCTGCGATGGAGAACGTGATGCCTTTGCTTGAGGTAAAGGCTCGCCGTGTCGGCGGTTCGACCTATCAGGTGCCTATGGATGTGCGTCCGGAAAGACGCCAGACGCTGGGTCTGCGCTGGATCACCAACTATGCGCGTGCCCGCAGCGAGCGCACCATGAAGGAAAGACTCGCAGGCGAGATCATGGACGCTGTGAACGAGACCGGTTCCGCGTTCAAAAAGCGTGAAGATACGCACAAGATGGCAGAAGCCAACAAGGCGTTTGCTCATTTCCGCTGGTAATCAGCCGTCAGCCACTTATTCGTTGTAACTATTTTATAGGAGGTTTATTATGCCGAGACAGGTATCACTTGAGCTCACTCGTAATATCGGTATCATGGCGCACATCGACGCCGGCAAGACCACTACGACCGAGCGCATTCTGTATTATACGGGCATCAACCATAAAATAGGCGAAACGCATGACGGTACGGCTACCATGGACTGGATGGCGCAGGAGCAGGAGCGCGGCATCACGATCACGAGCGCCGCGACCACCTGTTTCTGGAAAGACCATCGCATCAATATTATTGATACTCCCGGTCACGTTGACTTCACCGTGGAGGTGCAGCGCTCCCTGCGCGTGCTGGACGGTTCCGTTACCGTTCTCTGCGCGAAGGGCGGCGTTGAGCCCCAGAGTGAGACCGTGTGGCGCCAGGCCGACGAATACAAGGTCCCGCGCATGGTCTACGTCAACAAAATGGACATTATGGGCGCGAATTTCTACAACGTCCTCGACATGATGAAGGACAGGCTCAAATGCAACGCCGTCCCGATCCAGCTGCCCATCGGCGCTGAGAGCTCCTTTGCGGGCATCATCGACCTTGTAGAGATGAACGCTACGATGTACCTTGACGAAAAGGGTACGCAGACTGAGATCGTCGATATCCCCGAGGATATGCGCGAGCTCGCCGATAAGTATCGCGCGGAGCTCGTCGAGCACGTCGCGGAGCAGGACGACGCGCTTCTCGAAAAGTATTTCGAGGGCGAGGAGCTCACGGTCGACGAGATCAAGTCATGCATTCGCAAGGCTACCATAGCCAATGAAATGGTGCCCGTTGTCTGCGGTACGTCCTACCGCAACAAGGGCGTTCAGAAGCTTCTGGACGCGATCGTGGATTACATGCCCGCGCCGACGGATATCGAATCCGTGCGCGGTATCAATCCGAAGACCGATAAGGAAGAGGTGCGGCATCCGTCCGACGACGAGCCCTTCTCTGCCCTTGCGTTCAAGATCGCGACCGATCCCTTCGTCGGCAAGCTCTGCTTCTTCAGGGTGTATTCCGGCGTTGCGAACGCGGGTTCCACCGTATACAATTCCACCAAGGATAAGTCCGAGCGTCTCGGGCGCATCCTGCAGATGCATTCAAATCACAGACAGGATATCGACTGCTGCTATGCTGGCGATATCGCCGCGGTCGTCGGCGTGAAGAACACCACGACGGGCGACACCTTCTGCGACGCGAAGCATCCGATCATCCTTGAATCCATGAACTTCCCCGACCCCGTTATCCGCGTGGCGATCGAGCCCAAGACGAAGGCGGGCCAGGAGAAGATGGGCATCGCGCTCGCGAAGCTCGCGGAGGAGGATCCCACGTTCAAGTGCTTCACCGATGAAGAGACCGGCCAGACCATCATCGCCGGCATGGGCGAGCTGCATCTTGAGATCATCGTGGACAGACTTCTCAGGGAATTCAAGGTCGAGGCGAACGTGGGCAAGCCCCAGGTCGCCTACCGCGAGACCATCTCCAAGGCCGCGGAGACCGACACGAAATACGCGCGTCAGTCCGGCGGTCACGGTCAGTACGGTCACGTCAAACTGCGTATCGAGCCCAATCCCGGGAACGGCTATGAGTTCGTCAACAATATCGTCGGCGGCGTCATTCCCAAGGAATTCATCCCCGCCGTCGAGGCGGGCGTCAAGGGCGCGATGCAGTCCGGCGTTCTCGCGGGCTACAACGTCGTTGACGTGAAGGTCACGCTGTACGACGGTTCCTATCACGAGGTCGACTCCTCCGAAATGGC
>JAFRPB010000126.1 GCA_017429345.1 Clostridia bacterium
AAATCAGAATTTAGTCCCGAGTTTCGAGGTCTCCGCTGCCCGCTCCGGTCGGTGCTTCTGCGGCAAGCCGCAGAGATCCCCACCGGGGATCCGCACCCCGAGTCCCGAGGCGATAATTTTCAGTCAGAATAATAAATGGAAAAACGTATTGTTCCCCGCTGTTTTACAAAGACGCACAAGCTTACCTTACGTATCTCGGGACTCGGGACTTTATCGATAAATTCAGAATTCAAACGAATATTTGTACAAAAAAATCGACATATAGGAAGAGAAACGAAATGTCAAAACTCGTAAGATGCATATCCGACGACGGGACGCTTCTCGTCATGGCGTCGGATACCACGCAGACGGTGCGTGAGGCGCATCGCATTCACGGCACGTCGAACGTGTGCTCCGCGGCCCTGGGCAGACTGCTGACCGCCGCCTCGTTTATGGGGCATATGCTCAAAGAGCCGGAGGCGAGCGTCACCCTGCGCGTCAACGGCGGCGGGCCTGCCGGCACGGTCGTCGCGGTGTCGGACAGCGCGGGCAACGTGCGCGGCTATATTGAAAATCCGACGCTTGCGCTGCCGCTGAAATACGCGGGCAAGCTCGACGTGGGCGCAGCCGTCGGGCGCGACGGTCTTCTGACCGTGATGAAGGATTTCGGCGCGGGCGACCCGTATATCGGGCAGATCCCGCTGGTCTCCGGCGAGATCGCCGAGGATATCACCTCGTATTACGCTTCGAGCGAGCAAACGCCGACGGTATGCGCTCTCGGCGTGCTGGCGGCCGCCGACACCCATGAGATCGTGAACGCCGGGGGCCTGTTGATCCAGCTGATGCCCACGGCGGACGACGCGGTGATCGATCGCGTCGAGAAGGATATCAAAAACCTCAGGCCCGTCACGACGATGCTCGGCGAGGGACTCAGTCCCGCGGAGATCTGCCGCGCGGCGCTGCCGAGTTTTCAGATCGAAACGCTCGGCGAATACGAGACGGAATATCGGTGCAACTGCTCGAAAAAGCGCGTTGAGCGGGCGCTGATCTCCGCGGGCAGAAAAAGTCTTGAGGAGATGGAGGAAGATCCTCAGACCGAGGTCAAATGCCATTTCTGCAACAAAAAGTATGTTTTCTCTCCCGAAGACATTCGACGGCTGATCGCTGCTTCGCAGTAAATTCTTCTTTGTCGGGCGAAGCCCGACAAAGAAGAATTTCGGATATCGGGTATCGGATTTCGCGGATCGTGCTTGTAGAATCGACGATTATTGCTTTGTCCCGATTTCGCGGAGTTCATTCTATGATGAGAGTCGCGGTTTCGGCACGATATCCGATCCCCGATATCCGCAAACAAAACACTCCGACAAATCAGATTTATAATACACAGGAGGTATAAATCCATGCCAACAGAAAAGAAGACGGCAAAAAAAGGCAAGTTTGCCGCGATACTGTCGAAAAACCGTTATCCGCTGTATGCCTTTGCCATCGCCTGCGCGATCATGGTATTCGTCTACGTCGCTTATAAGTTTATTCCGATCGGCGAAATGTCGATTTTGCGAATGGACCTGTATCATCAGTACGGGCCGCTGTTCGCGGAGTTCTATGACCGTATCACGCATTTTTCGAGCCTGTTCTATTCATGGGTGTCGGGCCTCGGCGGCACGTTTATGGGCAACTATCTCAACTATTTGTCCAACCCCGTGAACGATGTGATCATGCTGATCTTCGGGCATGACAATATGCCGGAGGCGATCGCCGTCATGGTGCTCGCGAACGCCGCGCTCGCAAGCGCGACGATGACTTATTTTATCAATAAGCATTTCGACAGATACGATCTTTCGACGACCGCTTTCGGCCTGCTTTACGCCTTCTGCGGCTTCTTTGTCGCGTATTACTGGAATATCATGTGGCTCGCCGGCATGGTGCTGTTCCCGCTTGTTATCCTCGGTATCGAGAAGATCATCGACGGCAAGCCCGCGTGGCTTTATATCGGCGCGCTGACAGGCGCGATGCTCACAAGCTATTATATGGCGTATATGATCTGCATTTTCTCTGTCGTCTGGTTTGTGATTTATTATTTCATGGGCAATTCGCTCGGCACGGATATCGTGAAATACGACCTTCAGCTGACGCGCAGGGAGTATAATTCCCTTTCCTCCGCTGATAAGCATAAGCTTACGCGACGCAATCTTGTGAACAATAAATTCATTGTCAGCGGTTTGAAGTTTGCCGGCGCCTCGGCGCTTTCCTTCCTGCTCTCCTGCGTCGCGCTGATCCCGTTGTATTATATCCTCAAGGGATCTTCCGCGACGGGCAATTCCTTCCCGAGCACCTATACCTCCTATTTCTCCGTGTTTGATTTCCTCGCGAATCATCTCGCGGGCGTCACGCCCACGATCCGTTCCAGCGGTACGGACGTGCTGCCGAATATTTATTCCGGGATGCTTCCCCTGGTTCTGGTCCCGCTGTTTTTATTCTCCGGCAAGACGACCATCCGGGAGAAGATCGGCCATGTCGCTCTGCTCGCGCTGTTCTATTTCAGCTTTAACGTAAACTATCTCAATTTCGTGTGGCACGGCTTCCATTTCCCGAACGATCTGCCCTACCGTTTCTCCTTTGCCTATACGTTTTTCCTTCTGTATATGGCGTATAAAGCGTTTGTGAATCTCGATTCGATCTCTTCCAAGGCGATCATGGGCGTGGGAACCGCGATCATCGCGTTCACGATTTTCGTGCAGAAGATCGGCTCGAAAAACGTGCTGGCGGATACCTCCGATCTCAAATCCGCCAAGGATTCGGTGATCTGGGCGACCATCGCCTTCGTCGTGATCTACTGCGTCGTGCTTGCCTTTATCAAGAACCCGAAATATTACCGCGCTTCCATGTGCGCGCTGCTGCTGTGCGCCGTGATCACCGAGGTCATCGTCGTGGATACAGGGAATTACGAGTTTACGCAGGAGAAAAAGAATTTCGTTGTCGACACCGAAGATTTCAACGAGATGAAATCAAATATCGACGTAAAAGAAGCGGAGGAAAATCCGGTAGGCTTTTACCGTATGGAGCTGTCGAACCTGCGCGCGAGAATGGACCCGAGCTGGTACGGCTATAACGGCGTTTCCATATTCTCGTCCATGGCGGACGAGGGCGTTTCCAAGATGATGAAAAAGCTGGGCTTTTTCGGCAACAACGTCAACAGCTATACCTATTTCCCGCAGACGCCCGTATTCAACGCGCTGTTCTCGATCAAGTATGTGTTCGATAAAAATACCGATAACCGCATCGTGAATTCGCCGTATTACACGTATGTGCGCGAGAACACCAGATATAAGGCGTGGGAGAACGAATATCTTCTGCCGCTCGCTTACTGCGCGAACGACGACGTTCTGAACTGGGTGACGAGCGACAGCAATCCGTTCGTCGGTCAGGGCGAGCTGTTCAAAGCGGTCACCGGCGTCAGCGGGCTTTACAGAACGCTTTACGGCAAGGTCAAGAGCGTGGATAACATGAATCCCGTCACCGACGAGAACATCGCCGCGCAGAGATTTTCCTGCTCCAAGGTCACGACCGGCAAGCTCGGCTCGGTCACCGTGGAGGTCACAGCCGAAACGGACGGCGAGACGTTCCTGTATGTATACAGCATGAACAGCGACGGCTGCATCGTCAGCGGTCCCGCGATCTCCGTAACGATGAATCTCGATAATCCGTATCTGCTCGACTGCGGATATCTCAAAGCAGGGGAATCCTTCACCGCGGAGCTTCAGGTGCCGAACAACAAGGATTCCGCCGAGATCGAGTTCTACGCCGCGACGCTGAACGACGATAAATTCAAAGAGGGCTATCAGGCGATCCTTGACGCAGGCGTGCTGGATTATACAAGCTTTGAGGACACGCGCTTCGCCGGTACGATTACCGCCGCGAAAGACTGCACGCTGTTCACATCGATCCCCTACGACGAAGGCTGGACCGTGACGATCGACGGCGTCGCCGTGGACAAGAACGAGTATTGCCGTGTGAATAACGCGCTTCTCGCGCTGCCTGTTACCCAAGGTACGCACGAAGTTGTATTTAAATACACCCCGCGCGGCTTCGCGATAGGTCTGATCGTTTCGTTGGCGAGCCTTCTGTTCCTGATCCTCTTCGTGATGATGAAACGCAGAAAAGCGTTGTTCTTCTCTGAACAATTCATCGATAAGATCACGCTGCGCAAATTCGTGCCCGAGGTGCGTATTGATGAGGAATACGGCGATCTGACGGACGAGGATATCGACCGGATCCTTGAGCGGAAAGCCGAACAGCCCGACGCCGGAGATCCCGAAGAAGGAGCCTTCGATGAGATCACGTCCGAATCGGCGGATGAGGCTGCGGATGAGGCAGTGAACGATCCCGCGGAGGATTTCTCGGAAGCGCCGACGGTAATATTATCGGAAGCACCGACGGTAATACTGTCGGATGAGCCGACGCAGACAGCGCCGGAAGAAGATGAGGAAGAATAAATTCTGATTTGTCGGGGCGTTTGGCACACCCGCCGGTAGCACGGCAGACCTCTGCAATGTCATTAAGTTAATGAAAAGAACAATGGCAAAATCAGTAACGAAGAAGAAGACAAGAAGCCCCCGAGCGGAACAAGGCAAAAAAAGCAACAGAAAAGAAAGCCGATGAGGAATCAGCAAAAAACAATTGAATAAAAGAAGGAATTATGCTACTCTGTACATGAAGCTTTTGAAAGCATTCCGTTTATATTTTTTTCTATCAAACGATTTGGAAGGTCGGATAGGATTCATTTGTCGGAAGATGTTTTCTTCAAGCTTTAGCAGATCGATTGTTTCAAGGAAGAATTTTTTGCAGAGATTAGCGGCGACGGAGAAGTTGACTGTGTAGGAGTAGCCTTTCTTACCCTTATGTCGGATAATCGAAGCAGTGCAAAAGGCGATGAAGTTGAACATGATGGCTTTTGCAAAGATCTCCTGAAATATGAAGTCTGCTTTTTTTGAATGGGTATAAACGACGCCGAGAGTATGCTTCAGACGACGGAAAGAGGTTTCGATCCCCCAGCGCATAGTATAGAGCTGCTTGATAACCGGCAAAGGAAAAGCGACAGGGTCGAGATTTGTATAGATCGTTTCGTATTTGTCTTCGGTGATTTGAAAACGGACGATACGGAGAGGCAATTGAAAAAATTGATTTTCGTTTTGTTTTGTTTTTGTAGATAAGAAGTCAAAAACACTGTCACGGGCAAGATAGCGCAGATGATTATTATCTTGGGTATGTTCGGCTGTTCGCAGTCTGGTCAAGGTGAGATCAGGGAGAGACAGATCAAAGATGTCTTCATCGGGGAGCTTAAAAGTTGAAGCGGAACCATTGCTGGTAATATCCTTCGTGCGCAGCAGGAAGGATTGATTTATCGATTTGATATGAGCCATAACGTTAAAGGAACTGTAATTCATGTCGCCGATAAAAATCACCGGAAAATCAGACTTAAATTCCTGCAGCATATCAACGAATACTCTCGGTTCATTGTTTTTATGCAGTTTCGTGATCGTGAGATCGACGTACACTTGCTGAAGGATGTCATACAAGGAATGGACAAAGATTTCATTAAATGGGGCATTACTGCCGATACCGAAATGTCTGGATGCAAGATCCTCCTTGTCGTTTGCAATTTGCAGCCCGGAGCCATCGACAGCCAACAAACGATAGCCATAGAAGAGTTGCCGTTCCGTTGGTGGCAGTTGAAAAGAGCGAAGAAGATAATGCAACGCTTCAGAGCTTAATTTGTTGCGTTGTTGGATCAATGCTGATTCCGATGGGATATGATCCTTGTGAATAAACAAATCAATCAATTCGTTATTTAAAGTTTTACCGTTCAAAGCCATCAGTGTTTTTACGAGCGTTTTGAAGTCCAATAATCTGTGACGAGTGAAATCTCTTCCGGGATCATTAACGAAATCAGAGAGATGTTCTTCCAACTGTGATAGGCAAGTGTCAAAATGAACTGACGTGGACATTGTGTTCGTGATCATCTATTTTGTGCTCCTTTGTAATTAGAATCGGGACATCTTCTTAATTACAAAGGGTCGCATTGTCGGCATCTAAAATTCCTATGTTCGCCGACAATGCGACCGCACATTTTGATTCATTTGTCAAGCCTTTTTTTGAAAAAACTTGGTTTTTTTCAAAAAAAGTAGGACCCCTCTATTGAGGAATCCTTAACTTAATGACATTGCAGACCTCTGCCGTTTTGAATGTCGTTGTGGGCGGGCGGCATAAAATGGCGTCCCGTCCCGACGGCATTCAACGTTAATTCTCGTTGATATTCTTTACGTCGTACGTCGTCGGGGTATGCGCAGGCAAGCCTTTGCATACCCACACCGCCGCACGAAACGGCAGAGGTCTGCCGTGCTACTATGTGTGCCCGACGCCGCAGAAAACATCTCAACAAATCAGAATTTACAGAAACAAAGGAGGCCGAATATGAGCAAGATAGGCGACTTTCTGAACAGCAAGCTCGTGAAAAAGGACGTCGGCGAGCCGACGTATCTGACATGGAAAGAAACGCTTTCCTATACCGCCGGCCGCGGCGCGCAGGGTATGAGCACTTCCATGACGGCGTCGAAATACGTCAACGCGTTTTTGACGAAAGTGCTTGAGATCGATCCGAACGTTACGGCGAGGATCCGCCTTTACTGCGGCATTTTCGACGCCGTCAACGACCCGATGATGGGCGTGATCGTGGATAAGACGAGAACGAAATACGGCAAGATGCTGCCTTATATCCGTGTGGCTCCGTTTTTCGTCTCGCTGTTCATGATGCTGTTTTTTATCGGCGGCAACAATCTCCCGTACGCGGCGAAGATCGCCCTCACCGTGTTTGCCTTCGTGGGTCTAGACGTGACCTATACCGCCTTCGACGTGCCCATGGGCGCGCTCGCTTACAGCATGACGCCCAACGGCGTGGAGCGGACCAAGCTCTACGGCGTCGCCTCGATCGGGCGGGCGATCCTCGGCGCGATCCCGGCGGGGCTGGTCGCGTTCGCCGCGTGGCTGCCGTATTTTAAAGAAGAC
The DNA here is from genome assembly GCA_017429345.1 of Clostridia bacterium. GTDB lineage: Bacteria > Bacillota > Clostridia > Oscillospirales > Acutalibacteraceae > RGIG2774. The sequence goes on from JAFRPB010000126.1 coordinate 7,042, forward strand.
GCGAACCTCGGCAAGGCGTATCTCGTCTCGTCCGCGTTCTCGGCGGTGTTTATTATCCTTCTGACGCGTCTGACGTTTCATAATTGCAAGGAACGTTACGAGCACCACGAGGATACGCCGTCGATCAAAGACTGCTTCCGGCTTCTTTTTACGAACCGGCCGCTGTTAATGCTGTTTTTGTGCAATATCATTTTTGTTCTTGTGAAAGTGCCCGAGCAGGCGTCGTTCTTCTTCGCCTATGACGGCATGTTCGCGCCGAAGTATAACGGTCTTCTCGACGTCGTGAAAGCGCCCGGCTCGTTCCTCGCGGGGATCTTCGTGCCGATGATCAATGAAAAGCTCGGCAAGCGCGCCGACTCGAAAAAATTCTTTCAGGTCTGCTGCGCGCTCGGCGTTGTGCTGAATGTTCTTTACGCGCTGACGACCTATAACGGCATGATCAACAAGCCCGCGGATCAGGCGGTCTCGCTGCCCGTCGGTATTCTCGTGCTCGTGTTCTCCGCGCTGGTCACCTTCCCGCTGGAATTCAAGAATCTCATGCAGAAGGAAATGGAAGCCGAGACCGTCGATTACGTCGAGTGGAAGACCGGTCAGCGCGTGGAGGGCGTGATGCTCTCGATCATGAGCTTCACCGGCAAGTTTGAGAATACGCTTTCCTCATACATATGCATGAAAATTCTGGGTATTACCGGTTACACCGATCACGCGTCGGATTCCGGCTCGGTGGTGCAGAATCTCGCGACGCGCAAAGCGCTGTTCGGCATGACGACGCTTTTGCCCGCGCTCGGATATCTTCTGATGCTCG
>JAFRPB010000127.1 GCA_017429345.1 Clostridia bacterium
CAGGCGAAGCTTCTCAAAAACGATCCGGTGCGTTTCCGCAGGTTTTCGGTCCCCGCAAAGACCGTGTTCGGAGAAGCGTATCGGGCGATCGTGAATTTTTTTATTCAGAGAGACCTGCCCGTCATGATCATTCTTTTGGTCATTATCGGTATTCCCGCGCTGATCGTCAAGTTCAGCAATCATAATTCCGGCATGATTATTCTGCTGCTGATCGGTATGTGCATGATGTTTTCCGGAAATGTGAAGTTCCGTTATTTCGGCGTCGTTCTGACCGTCGCGGCGGTCGTTCTGATCGCGGGGTTCGCGATTTACAAAAGCTCGCCGGAGTTCTTCAGCAAGTACCTCGATTCCAAAGGGCGCATTACCGCATGGCTTTCTCACGACTATACCAGTCATGAGCAGAATCGCTGGCAGGTCAACAACGGCCTTTACGCGATCGGCTCGGGAGGCTTTTTCGGCGTCGGCTTCAATAAATCCGTGCAGAAGTATTATTATGTTCCCGAACCGCAGAACGATATGATTTTTTCCATTCTCTGCGAAGAATTCGGGTTTTTCGGCGCGTTTCTCGTGCTGTTCGCCTTTGCGCTGTATCTGTGCCTGTGCGCGAATATCGCGAGAAAATCAAGGTCGAAATTTCAGAAGTTTATCGTCTACGGGATCATGGCGCATATCGGTCTTCAGGTTTCCATGAACGTTGCGGTCGTGACCGAGGTCATGCCGCTGACCGGCGTCGAGCTGCCGTTTTTCAGCTCCGGCGGTTCCGCGCTGTTGGCAAATCTGATCGAGTCGGGTATCGTGCTCGCGGTCTCAAAAAGCAATCCCGCGCCAAGAGCCGCGCGGTGATCGCGGGAAAGACGCATATGCGCGTTTGCGCGGCGTTGAACTTGTAAATGACAGATACGGAAGGTGTTAAAATGAAATATCTGATCGCGGCCGGAGGTACCGGCGGCCATATCAATCCGGCGATCGCCGTGGCGGAAGAGCTGCGCAGGCGCTGTCCGGATGCGGAGATCCTTTTTGTGGGAACGAAAAAAAAGATGGAAGCGAAGCTTGTGCCTCAGGCCGGTTTCGATTTCCGCAGCATTGAGATCAGCGGTTTTCAGCGCAAACTGACGCCGAAAAACATTCTCGTGAATATCAAAACCGCATTTCTTACCCTGAAGGCGACGCGGGAGGCCGGAGAGATCATCCGCTCCTTTTCGCCGGACGTCGCGATCGGCTTCGGCGGCTACGTCAGCGGGCCAGTGATCCGCGAAGCTCATAAACTCGGCGTGAGAACGGTGATCCACGAGCAGAACGCATATCCGGGCATCGCGAACAAAGCGTTGGCGAAACAGGTCGACAGAGTGCTTCTGACCTCGCCGGAGGCGGAAAAATACATGGAGTGCAAAAATGAGCCGATCGTAACGGGTCTGCCCGTGCGTGCCGCCGTTCTGAACGCGGACCGCGCGCAGGCGAGAGAAAAGCTCGGCGTCGGCAACAATATCCTCGTGTTCTCCACCGGCGGCAGTCTCGGCGCAAAAACGATCAACGAGGTCATGACGCGCATTATGATCTCGTATAAGGATACGCCCGGGATCCGGTTTATTCACGGCTTCGGCAAATACGGGGCGTGGGTCCCCGAAAAGCTTGCCGCGGCGGGGATCGAAGCGGGCAATGAAAGATTCGACGTGCGGGAATATATTTACAATATGGACGATTGCCTCGCCGCGGCTGACGTGGTGATCTCCCGCGCGGGGGCTTCCTCCGTCGCCGAGATCGAAGCGCTCGGCAAGGCGTCGATCCTGATCCCTTCGCCGAACGTCGCGGAAAATCATCAGTATCATAATGCGATGGCTCTCGTGAACGGCGGAGCAGCGCTGATCGTGGAAGAAAAAGAACTCGCGCAGAACCCCGACGCCGTAAAGGATGCGCTGGAGGATCTGCTTTCCGACCCGCAGAGAGTGATCTCTGTCGGGAAAAATGCGAAAAAGATGGCGTTCACAGACGCGAAAAGCAGAATCTGCGACGTTATCATGTCGCTGGCGTAACAGCGTAGAATCGCCCGAATTTCGGATTTTATACGTAAAATCAACAAAAACAAGAACAAAACACGCTCTTTTACATAAAATGGAGCGTAAAAGCCGCGGCGGCGTTATTTCCGGCGGCGAATCAGAAGAGGGTGTTTTTGTTGAGCGGCAAGATCGAGATCGAGGGCGGAATTCCCCTGCGGGGGCAGGTACGGATTCGCGGCGCCAAAAACAGCGCGCTGCCGATCCTTGCGGCGACGGTGATGACCGAAGGGGCGTCGCGCATCGGCAGCTGTCCGGCGCTTTCCGACGTGCGGGCGAGTATGGAGATCCTGAAGTATCTGGGATGCGTCGTGAGCTTCCGCGACGGCGTTGTATACGCGGACAGCACGGAACTCTACGGCGCGCCGATCCCCGAGACGCTGATGCGGGAAATGCGATCGTCCATCATTTTTCTCGGCGCGATCCTCGCAAGATTCGGCGAGGCGAGGCTCAGCCTGCCGGGCGGCTGCGATATCGGGCTTCGGCCGATCGATCTGCACCTTGCCGCTCTCAGGGAAATGGGGGCGCGGATCGAGGAGCGGGGCGGCATCATCCGGTGCTATTGCCCGCAGGGACTGCGCGGCGCAGATATTTCGCTTGCATTCCCCTCGGTCGGCGCGACGGAAAACATAATGCTCGCCGCCTGCGCGGCGCGGGGAACGACCAGAATTTTCAACGCGGCGCGCGAACCCGAGATCGAGGATCTTGCCGCGTTTCTGAATCATGCCGGGGCGCGCATCGGCGGCGCGGGCAGCGCGGAGATCGTGATCGCGGGCGGCGCGGAGCTTCACGGGTGTGAGCATACGGTGATCCCGGACAGGATCGCGGCCGGATCGTATCTTGCGGCTGCGGCGATCACCGGCGGCAGCGTAAGCGTTGTCGGCGCGCGGGCGGAGCATCTGCGCACGGTATTGCCGGTGTTCCGGTCGGCGGGCTGCGAGGTGACGGAGACGCCCGAAGGGATCCGCCTTGACGCACCGCCGCGCCTTGATGCGGTGAACTATATCCGTACAATGCCCTACCCGGGGTTTCCGACCGATCTTCAGGCGCCGCTGAGCGCGTGTATGTGCGTCGCGCGCGGGACCGGCATCGTGCGGGAGACGATTTTCGAAAATCGGTATAAGCATGTGCCGGGGCTTCTCAGGCTCGGCGCAGATATCCGGCTGGAGGGCGGCTGCGCGGTCATCCGCGGCGTCCGGAAGCTGACGGGCGCGGATGTGGAAGCCGCGGATCTTCGCGGCGGGTTTGCGCTGATCCTCGCGGGATTGGCGGCGGAAGGAAAAACAACGGTATCCGGCGCGGAACATATTGACCGGGGATATGAAAACGTCTGCGGTACGCTGTGTTCTCTCGGCGCGCGCGTTCGCGCGTGCTGAGATCGTATCGGCTGCCGCGGAAAGAGGAATTTTTCAGGAAGACGGGGGGATCTCGGAAATGCCGAATGACATGAGCACACCGAACGAGCGGATCAGAAGAAACTATGAGCGGACGCGGCTGTCAAAGCATAAAATGATGCTTACCGCCGTTGCGGGCGCGGTTGTGATCATCGCGCTGCTCCTGCTTCTTCTGGCGTCCGTCGCGTTTCGCATAGAAAACATCAGCATCGAGGGCGACTGCGTATATACGGTCGATGTGCTCAGCAACGCGGGTGAATTCGGTATCGGCAATCCGCTGTGCTTTGTCAACGGAAAGAAAGTCGCGCGGAATATTGTTCGGAATCTCGCGTATGTGGAATCGGTGAAAGTGCGGAAAAAGCTGCCGAATACGCTTGTGCTGGATATCAAAAGCGCGTACGACAGTTTTGCGGTCGATCTGGGCTCCGCCGGGTATGTAGTGTTCAGCGCCGGCGGAAAGATCGTTTCCGGCGGGCGGCTGTCGCTGCCGGAGGGATGCGCCGAGGTCGTCGGATTGAGTAATATCAATACGCAGCAGGGCCAGCAGATCTGTGAAAAGGGCAATGAGACTTTCAGACTGTTCTCCGATTTTATCAGCGCGTGCGCCGAACAGGGCCTGATCGATTTCACAAAAATCGATATCAGCGATCCGTATAATATCACCGCTGTATATAAGAACAGGGTCCGGATCCTGTTCGGCGGGATCGCCAAGATATCCCTGAAGGCGGCGGGCGCGATGGAGATCATCACCCGCGATTACGAGCTCGATGAAAACCAGTATGCGGAGATCAATATTTCCGATCCGGAACGCGCTTACGGCAAAAACGTGACCCGGCCGGGAGAACAGAACGCGCTGCCCGACGCGGCGGAAACGACCGACGATTCGGTCCTCAGCGCCGAAGGATGATTCCGTGTGAAAAAAATTGCCGGGAGACAAGAAAAATTGTTTCGGACTATTGAAATTTTAAAATAATAATGTTATTATAAATAAAATGTTAATTAATCTGTGGGATTGAATACACGAAGAGAAAATAATTTTATCAGAAAGTCGGAGGATGTATCATGGCGTTTGAGATTTCGAATGAATTTGACGAAGTTACCCAGATCAAGGTTATCGGTGTCGGCGGCGGCGGCGGAAACGCGATCAACCGCATGGTCGACGCGGGGATTCAGGGCGTTGATTATATTTCCGTGAATACGGATAAACACGTGCTGACCAAGTCCAAGGCCACACAGAAGATCCAGATCGGTGAAAAGGTCACCGGCGGCAAGGGCGCGGGCGCGAAGCCCGATATCGGCAAAAAAGCCGCAGAAGAGAGCGAGGACGCGATCGCAGCCGCTCTGAAGGGGACCGATATGGTCTTTATTACCGCGGGCATGGGCGGCGGCACCGGTACCGGCGCGGCTCCCGTGATCGCGCAGATGGCGAAGGATTCGGGGATCCTGACGGTGGGTATCGTTACAAAGCCCTTCGCTTTTGAAGGCAAGCACCGTATGGATCAGGCGATCGAGGGCATCAACGAGCTCGCGCAGCACGTCGACAGCCTGATCGTGATTCCCAACGAAAGACTGAAACAGGTCACCGATCAGAAGATCACCTTTACCAATGCTTTTGAAGTCGCCGACGATATTCTCCGTCAGGGCGTCAGCAGCATTACCGATCTGATCAAGGTTCCCGGTCTTATCAACCTTGACTTTGCGGATATCACTTCCGTGATGAAAGACGCAGGTCACGCGCATATGGGCGTCGGCAAGGCGTCCGGCAAAGAGCGCGCGGAGCTCGCTGCGAAGGCGGCGATCTCGAGCCCGCTGCTTGAGACCACGATCGAGGGCTCCATGGGCGTGATCATCAACATCACCGCTTCGCCCGACGTTACTCTTGACGAGGTCGACATCGCTTCCACGCTTGTTCACGAGCAGGCGGCGACCGACGCGAACATCATCTTCGGCGTTGCGATCGATCCCGAGCTTGACGATGAGATCAACCTGACGGTGATCGCGACCGGCTTCGGCAATAATGAAAACAAGATCAAGGCGAAGGTCGCGGAAGCTCCCTCTGTAATCGCGGAGCCCGCGCAGCAGCCGCAGATGGGTTTGGGCAGCGACGATGAAGAGCTGAAGGCGATCTTCGATATGTTCAACAGCTCGAGAAAATAATCGTTTCCGATCTCAGTCGCAGCTCCGCCGCGGAAGAAGCGGCGTGAGAGGCGTGATAACAAGACTGTGCATGATCCCGTGCGCGGTCTTGTTTCTTTTCCGGCGTCTGCGGAACGCGTCCCGGGATCGGCTCCCGCGGGGAAAAGCCGCGTCGGAACGGCCAGGTAATAGCTTTCCCGACGAAATCATATTAAAAAAAATAAGAGAAGCACTTGACAAAGTCATATTTATTAAATAATATCATAATATATCAAAGCGGCGTCGCGGAAAACGGGGCGGGGCCGCGCTGTATCGCAGCAAAGACGAATGAAAGGAGAAGCTGTTATGGTATTTGAGAAAATCAGGGAGATCATCTGTACGACGTTTGAGATCCCGGAAGAGGAAATCACGATGGATATCACGCTCGAGGAAGCGGATATCGACAGCATCGACGCGGTTGAACTCGCGATGAATGTGGAAAAAGAGTTCGGCATCGAGATCCCGGACGAGGCGCTGGAAAAAATGAAATCCGTCGCCGACCTTGTCCGTTTTGTCGAAAACTGCTGATCGATCGTCGCAGGAAAACATATGAAGAAAAAAACATTGGTTTTCGACATGGGCAACGTGCTGATCACGTTCGATACCCATGCGATCCTGGCCGGACGCGGATTGGATCGGGAAGAGATCGACATTTTCACGGAAACGGTATTCCGTTCGCCCGAATGGCGGGAATATGACCGCGGCACGGTGGAAAAAAGCGCGTTTCTGCGCCCGATCGGGCTCCTTCCGCCGAAGCTCGCAGCGCTGGCAAAGGATATGATCCTCGATCATGTTTTCGGCGAGGTCTATATGCCGCCGTTCCCCGCGACGCAGGAGCTTGTCCGCAGAGCGAAGCTGGCGGGCTATCCGCTCTATCTTCTGTCGAACGCCGGACAGGATTTTTATGTTTATAAGAAAAAAATACCCGCGCTGGACTCGTTCGACGGTCTGTTTATTTCATCCGACTGGAAGCTCCTGAAGCCGGATCGCGAGATATATCTCGCTTTTCTTGAAAAATTTTCACTCTGCGCGCAGGATTGCCTGTTTATCGACGATATGCAGGTCAATATCGACGGCGCGAAGGCTGTCGGGATGGACGGCGTTTGTTTTAACGCCGCAAGGGACCCGATCGAAAAGCTGTATTCCGATCTTGCGGAAAAGGGGATCGTGATCTGACTTCCCCCGGGTCATTCGCCGGCAAAGGCTTTCCGCAGCCCGGAGATCAGTTTTTCGCAAAGCTCCGCGGTCTTGAAACGAATGTCGTATTTCGCGGACCTGCGCAGCAGCGCTCTGTCGGCCTCCGATAAAAGCGATTCCGCGTCCGCTTCCGTCTCGGGGAGACACAGCGGCGGGAACATCACGCACCACCAGTTATGTCCTTCGCCTTTACCGATCGTTACTTTGACCGCCTGATATACGCCGGGCGGGAGCGCAAGCTCGCCGTATTGCCGTTCGGGAAAATATTCTCTCTTGACTTCGACGCGAACGTCGTCGAAGCAGCCGTTCTCGCGAAGCGTCTTTTCGGCAGCGTATTCCAATGCGCAGACGCGGGGCTGAATGCGTTTTTCCGCCTGATCCGCCGTGACGCTTCCGTTAAAAAGCGCCGCGCCGGCAGAGAGAACGGCGTCGCGCACCGCAAGTTTTAAACGCTGATCCTCTTCGGAATCCGAGGCTGCGATCACATGCAGACGAAGAAAATCCGTGCGGATTCTCTTTCGATCGCTCAGAATCCGCGCGGTATCCGCGAACAGTGCCGCGATCAGAAGCAGGGCGGCTGTCAGCGGAAGGAAACGGTAAAAATGAGATCGGAACGGTTTTTTCATGACTGTGGCTCCTTCGTTTTTCATTGTACCTACAGTCTTGTCGGTTGAATGGGGAATATGCAGGAAGATATTAACAATATGTAACTTTTTTGTATATAAATTTTACACAAAAACAAGCGGCATTTTTGTATATACCTACAAAAAAATAAAAAATAATACATTAGAGATTGACTTTGAAACGAATAAATAGTATTCTTAAGTATATGAATATGAGCGCATCATGAAAGGATGTTATAATATGAAAAAAATTGTAGCCGTTCTCGCGGCCCTTGCGCTTGCCCTGACCTGCGTCATCAGTGTTAACGCCATTGATACCGTTCTCGGAAACGGTTCCGGTCAGCTTACCCCGATTTTCGACGACTTCGATCCTTCGGCGCTGAACGAAATGATTTCCGGGCTTGATTTCAGCGGCCTGCTGAACGATCTCGGCATGGGCGATATCACCGGCCTGATCGGCGGCCTTGATCTGACGAACCTGTTGGGTACGCTTGATCTGAGCAAGCTCGGCGATCTGGGTAATATCGGCGATCTGTTCTCAGGGCTGAATCTTGAGGACCTTCTCGGCAGCATTATCCCGAACAACACCCCGGCGACGACGGCGGCTCCCGATACGACTGCGGCTCCTCCCGCGTCCACTACGGCGGCTCCTCCCGCGTCGACCACAGCGGCTCCTCCCGCGTCGACGACTGCCGCTCCGACCTCCGCGCCCAACAATAACATTCCGAGAACCGGCGATGCGGGCATCGGCGTTGTTGTCGCTCTTTCCGTGGCTGCGGGCGCTGCGTTTGTCTTCACTCGCAAAAAACACGAGGCGTAAGCTTATCTCATATGATTCCAAGAGCAGGGATATTTTCCTGCTCTTTTCTCTTTTGTATTGAATCCGTACTGTAATTGATGTATAATACTATATAATATTGACGTCGTTTTGCATATGCTGCATATGCGAACGGGAAGGTGATTACAATGAAAAAGATATTTGCAATGATCCTTGCGGCTGTTTTGCTTGCGTCCTGCTTCGGGGTATTGGCCGCCGCGAAACAGTATTCCGTTGTTGTGGGGGATATCGAGATCCCGTTTGAGATCTCCGATAACTGGTATGTCTCCACGCTCGGGAATATCGATCCCGGGTTTCAGGAGGGAAATGATTTAACTAAGAGTTATTTTAACCGTTTTATGTATTCCTTCGGTTACGCGCTCTGGCTGAAGAATAAAAAAATCGACAATGAGATTATCCTCGTGGTCAAAGCCGCCGACGCGGGGCAAAAGGATTACTCTGCTCTTTCGGATGGGGAGCTGAACGCGATCGCACAAGCGCAGCAGAGCCTTGTGCCGGACGAGCTGACCGCGCGGACCGAATTTACGAAGTTCGTTTCGGGCACTGTCGTTTTTTTGCGCAGTGAGTCTGAGATCGCGGGAATCAGCGCTGTATACTACAGCACGGTCGTCGACGGCGTAAGCTATGAGGTCCGTCTGAATGCGGTCAACGATCCCATTGCGAACGCGTCGGTATCGCAGCAGGATTCACTGGTGAATGATCTTGCCGCCGCGTTGACGTTCCCGGGAAGTTATCCATCCGCGCCGGAAACGACGCTGCCGGAAGATATTGAGGCGGATGAGACCGAGATCTTCGATTTTGCGGAAACCACCGCTTTGCCGCAGCCGTCGCAGACCCGGGGGAACGACGTCAGTTCCGCCGCGACGACCGGCGCATCCGACGGGAATGAGACAACCGCAGCCACGCAGGAAAATCCCGATGTATCCGCGAGTGAGACCGGTATTGATAATACGACGGCTCCGCAGGACTTTTCAGACGGCAGCGGCGCAACGCAGGAGGCGTTCTCCATGGAGGAATACGTTCCCGGCGCAAAGCAGCCTGCGTCGCAGAATAAAACGATATATATCGCCGCAGCAGTCGCAGCGGCGGCAGTCGTCGCTGCGGTCGTTGCCGTAATCGTCATAAAAAAGAAGAAATAAACGATTCGCAGGCGTTCGCTTCCCCTTTCGGAATCTGCGAAAAAACGGAAAACGACCTGCAGAAGAGAAAATTTATTCTTGCGCTTCAATGCAATATATGTTAAAATATATATAATATTGTATAATAGAGCTGAACGGAGACGATTGATTTGCGACAGGTGTTTAATTTAAATCAGGGATGGCTGTTTTCGCAAAGCGTTCCTCAGGATATCGACGCGCCTCTGACGGACGCAAAGCAGATCAATCTGCCGTATACCTGGCCTGCCGCAGGAGAGAACGCGTATAAAGGCAAGTGCGTTTACAGAAAAGAGATCCCGATACCGGCGGAGCTGCATGCGATCCGGCTGTTTCTCTCATTCGGCGGCGTCGCGAATACCTGCACCGTTTACCTGAATGAAAAGATCGTGGGGATCCATAAGGGCGGTTTTACATCCTTTCGTTTTGAGATCACGGACTGCGTCGTGTACGGCAGAAACAACGCGATCACAGTCGTAGCCGACAACTCGGATTATTCCGCGATGTGCGGCGTCCGCGAGCAGTATGATCTGTTCGGCGGCGTTTGGGGCGACGTAGATCTGGTTATTGCCGGCAGAACGCATTTCGCGCTGGATGAAAACGGTTCCGACAGTATTTATATTAATACCCGGGTGTCCGACGGCGTGGGCAAGGTCGCTGTCGTCGCGCGGATCTCCAACCCGGTGAATTACGATATCGTGAGCTTTACCGTGTACGACGCCGCGGGAGCGCGCGTCGGCGCGGCCGCAGCCTCGCCGAAAGACGCCGCTGCGGTGATCGATATCGACGCGCCGGCGTTCTGGCAGCCGGGCAGTGAGTTCGCTTATCTGTATAAACTGCGCGCGAAGCTGCTTCGCGACGGCGATATTCTCGATGAACGGGAAGTCAGATTCGGTTTTCGGAGAATATCCGTTTCCGGCGACGGGGTCCAGATCAACAGCAGAAACGTGCGGCTGCGCGGCGTTTCATACGGGCAGGACGGCATTTTGCCGCAGACGGATCATACCGCGGCGATCGCCGCGATCCGCGATATGGGCGCGAACGCCGTCAGACTTGTGAATTTCTATCAGAACGAAGCATTTTTCGATCTTTGCGATAAAAACGGTATCGTCGTATGGTGCGAGCTTCCGCTGGAACTGAAATATGCGAATGAGGAATCCGCGGAGAATCTCGTAACGCAGTATGAAGAGCTTGCGAGAGCGTATTACAATCATCCCTGCGTCTGTTTTATCGCCGCCGACAGCGGCGGAACGTCCGAAGGCGCGCGCGCCGCGGAAAACGTTTTTGACGCGCTGAAAAAATTTGATAAAAACCGCCTGTGCGTTTCCTCCGACGAGATCCGTTATTTTGCCGACGGCAATCGCGTGCGGAACGCCGATGCGGTCGGGCTGCGTCTGTATGACGGGGAAAATGCAGACAGTTATATCGAGCTTCTTGACCGCGCGCATATCGAAGATCCCGGTTTGCCGGTGTTTGTCTCGGAATACGGCATTTCCGGCTGCGCAGCCTATCATTCGTCCGCTCCGGTCAAGGGGGATAATACGGAAGAATACCACGCCCTGTTCCACGAAAAGACCTGGATCAATCTCGCGATGCGCGAGTTTATTCGCGGCTGTTTTGCCGCAGAGCTTTACGATACCGATTATACGCTCAAAGGATTGCTCTGCGCCGACGCCGAACAGCCGAAGGATGCGTTCTGGTTCTACCGCTCGCAATGGGCGACTGAGAAGTTCGTGAAGATCGCCGGCGAGCATTTCGCAAACCGTGTCGATAAAAAAATCGAGCTGAAGGTTTATTCAAACTGCAGCGCCGTCATGCTTTCCGTCAACGGGAAGCCAGTAAGAGGCAGCGCGGCGTCTTCGCTGAGCGGGGTGTTCATATTCAACGACGTGCGCCTTGTGCGCGGCAAAAATGTGATCCGCGCCGTGACGGAAGAGGGCTTAAGCGACGAGATCGTTCTGGTGCGCAAGAAGAATGAAGATCCTTCCTATGTCGGCATTCGTCTCGCAGAACCGCAGGCAGAGCCGGACGGAGAATAATAAATAAGGCGCCTGCAAGAAGGGGTTGGTTTTATGGTTTCAGACAGTTTATCGATAAATTCGCAGGGGCATCTTGCCGTCAGCGGAGCGGATACGGTTTCTCTTGCCGCGAAGTACGGCACGCCGTTGATGGTCTACAGTGAGGACGGCGTTCGACGCAACTGTCGGAAATTCGTATCTTCGATTCAGGATAATTACGACGGAAACGGGCTGGCGCTGTACGCGTCAAAGGCGTTTTCCTGCCTTGAAATGTACCGTATCTGCGACAGTGAGCAAATGGGCGTCGACGTTGTTTCCGGCGGCGAGATCCATACGGCGCTGAAAGCGGGTTTTCCGGCGGAAAAGATCCTGTTTCACGGGAACAACAAGACGCCTGCGGAGCTCGGGCTGGCGCTCGACGCAGGGGTCGGTCGGTATGTAGTCGATAATTTTCCCGAAATGGAGCTGCTGGACCGTCTTGCAGGGGAGAAGGGCGTTCGCGCCCGCGTTTTGCTGCGTATTACCCCCGGCATCGACGCGCACACGCACGATTTTATCAAGACCGGATTGATCGACTCGAAATTCGGTTTCACGCTGGAGACGGGGGAGGCGCTCGACGCGGTACGGCGCGTTCTGAAAAAGGCGAATCTTGATTTTGTCGGCGTTCACTGCCATATCGGTTCTCAGATCTTCGACATCGATCCATTTGAACACGCAGCCCTCGTGATGCTCGGTTTTATCCGAAAGATCAAAGATGAGCTGGGTTTTGAGCCTGCGGAGCTCAACCTGGGCGGCGGATTTGGCGTAAAATACCTTGACGACGACGACCCCGAGGATTTCACGGAGTATATGCGGCGCGTCGCCGCCGTCGTGAAGGAAAAATGCGCCGAAGAAGGGCTTCGCGTTCCGTTTATCCTGATCGAACCCGGTCGCTCGATTGTCGGCGCGGAATGCGTTACGCTCTATACGGTGGGCGGCGTAAAGCGCATTCCCGGCGTGCGCACTTATGTGAGCATTGACGGGGGAATGGCGGATAATCCGCGTTACATCCTGTATCAGGCCGCGTATCAGATCACCTGCGCGAACAAGGCGAACGAACCCCGCGACACATATGTCACTCTTGCGGGCAAATGCTGCGAGAGCGGCGATCTCATTCAGGAGAACGCGCCGCTGCAGCGCGTTGAGCCGGGCGATATCGTGGCGGTGATGACCACCGGCGCATATAATTACTCCATGGCGTCGAATTATAACAGAATTCCGCGGCCTGCCGTGCTGATGGTCTCCGGCGGAAAAGAGCGGCTGATCATTCGCAGAGAAACGAATGACGATCTTTTGAGGCTGGATATCTGATTGTATGGTATATACAGCATAAATATTCATTTACAATGGTATAAATATGCATGTTTTTTTGTCAAGTGAAATTCATGAAAAATTTTGTCGATTTTTTTGTGTAATATGCCAATGTTGAAAAGTTTGTTGAAAATGTTGACAAGTTGCGCAGTATAATTCAAGTATGGAATAATAAAATCATAAATTATCGGTTTGTAACGGGTATAAAAGAAAAATAACCGGAATTATCACACCGTATGATGTGATTGTATATTCATTTTTCATTCATCAAAATAATGTATATTTTTTGCAGAAGGAGATAATGCTATGAAAAACAAGCGAATACCGGTTCTGGCCGTGATCCTTGCGGTTTTGGCAATACTGCTCACTGCGGTTCCCGCGGCGGCGGTTGATGAAGCCGTCCTCGGCAGATATGTCATCTCCATCCCTCAGGGGAAGAAACTCATTTGCCGTTCCGAGCCGTCGTCGGAGTCGTCCACCGTTGATTATCTCACCGGGGGCGAGATCGTCGAGGTAGTTGAATTGCGCGGCAATTGGGCGCGTACCTTTCAGAACGGGAAAAACTGCTGGTTTGCTCTGAAGTACGGCGTTCTGCGCACCAAATACGAGTGCGCGGAACTGATTGCGGACATCAGTTCCGCCTCCGCTTCGGAAGTGGACTTCGGCAAGCTTGCCGGGCTCGGCGTGAAAGGCGTTATTCTCCGTTTCGGCGTGAGTATGAATTCCGGCGATGTGATTGCCGAGGATATGTACCTGATGAGGAATTATAACGCAGCGGTTGCCGCCGGGCTGAAAGTCGGTCTGTTCTTCTCCTCGTCCGCGCTCAAAACCACAGAGATCCGCAAAGAGACCGACTGGACGATCACGCAGTTCAAGGCGCTCGGCCTGAAGCTCTCGTTGCCCGTGTTCTATTCGCCGCTTGCGGCCGCGAAACAGTCGCTCTCGCAATCGGATAATACGCTGAACGCGTCGTTCTTCTGCAAGACGCTGGAGGACGCCGGGATTGAAGCGGGCGTTTATCTTCCCGCGGATTGGACGACAAAGAACCTGAGCTTCGAGAATCTCGGCAGCTACGCGCACTGGATCGCAGATTACGGCGATTACTGCAACTTCTCATCGACGTATGATATCTGGCAGTATGTCAATAACGCCTCCGTTGAGGGTGTAAAAGGCATGATCGGTCTGAACTATATGTTCCGTGACGTCAGCGCCGCTTCGAGCGCGCCGGTCGCCGAGCCTTCGAGCACGGCGTCGACGGAACCGACGAGCGAACCGACCTCGGTTCCGTCGACCGAGGCTCCGACCGAACCGACGACCGAACCGACGACGCTGCCGGTACCTGAACATAAAGAGGGAAAGATGCGTACCGTAACGGAAGCCGGGTGTGAGAGCTGGGGGCTTGAGGCTGCGTATTGCGAGGACTGCGGCAAGCTGATGCATACGCGTCCGCTGCAGCCCGTCGGGCATAAGGAAGGCGCGTGGATCGTTGTCTCCGCGCCGACGGATTCCGCCGCCGGTCTTGCCGTGAAATACTGCACTGTCTGCGGAAAACTGATAAAGGAACATATTCTGACTGTCGACGGGGATGCGCACATTCATTCGTTCAGTCAATGGAACGTCGCCGACGATCAGGGGCTGCTTGCCGCGGATTCGAAGCTTTATCCCAATCCGGGTCCCGCTCCCGCCGAAGAAGGTTCCACCGCTCCCGCTGAGGTGGGTACGACTGCATCCGGGAACGAGGGCGTGACTGCTCCTGCGGAGCAATCACAGACGGATGTGACGGCGATCGATCCTTCACTCATCGGCAAATATCCCTGTACGTCACAGCAGGAGATCGTGCTGCGCTGTCTTGACTGCGGCAAGATCATAGAACGTACCTACGCAGTTCCCGCGGCGCACACACCCGCGGCGGAGAGATCCGTTTCTGCCGCAGACTGTGAAAAAGACGGCCATAACGCGATTGTTTGCGCCGTATGCGGCGCTGCGATCGAGGATGAGATCACACCTGCTTACGGGCATTCTGTCGTCGACTGGAAAGTCGTTAAGGCTGCTTCGGTCGGGCAGAAGGGCGAGCGCTCCGGCGTATGTCGGCGCTGCGGAAAGACCGTGACGGAAGAGATCCCCGAGATTGCCGCAAAGCTCGGCGACGTAAATCAGGACGGAAAAATCACTTCCACAGACGCGCGCATGATCCTGCAGGCGGCGGCGAAAACGCTGAGCTTCACCGACGCGCAGGCACAGATCGGCGACTTGGACGGCAACGGTAAGATCACCGCTTCCGACGCGCGCACCGTGCTCAGAGTCGCCGCAAAGATCCAGACGCTGGATTAATATATAAATGCGAAGAACGCTTCAATATGTTGTGCCGCCGGAATACGACGGCAGAAAGGTGCTGCAGGTGCTTCGCGGAATCGCAGGGTTATCGTCAAGAATGATGATAACCCTGAAGAATATTCCGGGCGGAATCACGCTGAATGCGGAGCATATCCGCACGATCGACCGTGTGCGCGCGGGCGATGTGCTCACGCTGACGCTGCCGGAGGAAGAATGCGGGATCGAGCCGATTCCCATCCCGCTGGAGATCCTGTATGAGGACGCGGATCTGCTTGTGATCGACAAGCCTGCGAACCTTGCGATGCATCCGACGCATAACCATCAGGGCGACACGCTCGCCAACGGCGTAGCAGCGTATCTCGCCGGGAAAGGGGAGAGCGCGGTCTTCCGCGCGGTCGGCAGACTCGATAAATGCACCTCGGGCGTTGTGATCTGCGCGAAAAACGCTTTCTCCGCGGCCGCGCTGGGCGGTAAACTGAAAAAAACTTATCTCGCGCTTCCCTCCGGACATTTCGAGGGCAGCGGAACGATCGATAAAAAAATATATCGCCCGGATCCGATGAAGACGCTGCGCGCCGTCGGCGAGGAGGGCGACGATGCGGTCACGGACTGGCTCAGTCTCCGCCCGGGAAAGATCTGTTCCCTCGTGCGGGTCATGCCGCGCACAGGCAGAACGCATCAGATCCGCGTGCATTTCGCCTCTCTCGGCGCGCCGCTGATGGGCGATGAGATGTACGGCGGCGGCAGAGAGTATATTTCCCGCGCCGCGCTGCACTGCGAGGAGGTTCGCCTTGCGCACCCGGTCACGGGCGAAGAGCTGCGCTTCTCTGCGCCGATGCCGGAGGATATGCGCTCCGTCGTGCGGGAATTGATCGGGGAATGGCAGGCTTCGTAATTTGAAATGGAAGTATTGAAAAAACATTTTTTATTTATAAAAGAAAAGAAATACGGTGCGCTGTGCATCGCGGTCACCCTCGTATTATCCTACGGCTTTTACGCCTCTCATTATACCGTTCATATAGATCAGCTCGTCTCGGAGTATTATAACGGAACGCTGCTGGTCAACGCGGGCAGATGGTCCGCGCCGCTGATCCACCTGCTGACCGGCTGGATGGATTTTTCCCCGTTCTGGCACACAGCCGTGATGGCGTTGCTGCTGTTTGCTGCGGCGACAGCCTGGGGTGTTCTTTTTTCGATGACTTCGGCCGGAAAGATCTCGAACGCGGCGTTTCTCTCGTTCGGCGCAGTTTTTGTCTCGTTTCCGGTGACTGCGGCGCAGCTGACTTATCCGATCCTGAATATTGCTCTTGCCTACCTTTTGGTCCCGCTGGCGCTTCAGTCGGTGCTGTCGGGTTTTGCAGTGAAGAAGGGGAGAATTAAAAAATATCTGTCGGCGCTTGTGCTGCTGATTGTGTCGGTCGATCTGTATGAATCGTTTGCCGGTGTTTTTCTTGTCGGCGTCTTTGCCGTTTTGCTGCTGCTGTACTTTTACAACGGCGGGATGTTCTCAAAGCGTAAAGATTATTATTATTTCGCGCTGACTGCAGCGGTGATTTTTGCCGCGGCGATCGTACTGGATTTTATTCTCTCAAAGCTGATCAGTCTTGCACTGTGCGGTACCGCGAAGTATTGGTATGAAAACCCCACAAGCATCGCATGGTTTGTCAGCAGCGTATCTGCAGGCGTTAAACGGCTGATCTGCACGCTTTTCGCCACGTTCGTGATCGGCAGCGCATCCGTGCCGTTTCTCCTGTTTTTCCTTGTTTCCGCCGTCGCCGGGCTGATCGCTTTTATTGTCGTCGCGGCAAAAAAACGCTCTGCTCTTCCGCTTCTTTTTTATCTCGGCCTTGTTCTGTCGGTTTTCGCGCTGCCGCTGCTGCTCGGGCGCACGCTTCCGTTCACGCAGATGCAGGTGCTGCCCGTTTTTGCGGCGTTCCTTGTGCTGCTGGCAATGCAGTTCTGCCGTAATAAAAAGATCCTGAATATTATCGTTTCATGCGTTCTGATCGTTATCGTTCTGAATCAGACAAAGCAGATCAATAATTATGCGGTTGAGAACTATGAGAGATACACCTACGAGACATCGATTCTTGAGGATATCGGCAGGGATCTTCTGCAATATGACACGAAGAATAAACCTGTCGCGGTTTATGCGAATGATTATCTTCTGCCGCAGAGCCTGCGCCATTCGAGACAGGCTTTGCATTCTGTTGAAAGGCTTTATCGGAACGCGGCGTGCGCGGTGCTGGATCGCATACTGCCCGAGGGATTTTACAACAGATTGAATCGGAACGGGTATGATTCCGTTCAATCGGCCGAAGATATCGCGAGTCAGATCGCGGATTCGTTCCCCGTCTACCGTTCATATATCGCGTGGTCGGAATTTGAGAACGATTTTCATAAAATGATGGCGCGCCTCGGGTATTCGCTTCAGCCGTGCACGCCGGAACAAAAAGCAAAAGCATTGCGGTCAGACTTGGGAAACGATCCGACCTGCCGCTACCGTATTATTGAGACGGATGAATATATTGTGGTTCGCATTATGACGGTCGACTGAAAAAGGCCGTTGATACAGAGAAAGGAGAATATAAATGAAAAAGTTTATGGACAAGGATTTTCTTCTGACGAGCGAGACGGCGAAAAAGCTGTTTGCCGCCTGTCAGGACGAGCCGATCTTCGACTGGCACTGCCACCTTTCGCCGAAGGAGATCTATGAGAACAAAACCCCCGCGGATCTGACGGAGCTCTGGCTTGCGGGCGACCACTACAAGTGGCGCGCGATGCGCTCGCTCGGCATCAGCGAAAAGTATATTACCGGCGACGCGCCGTCCTATGAAAAATTCAAAGCGTGGGCGGGCGCGATGCCGTATCTGATCGGCAACCCCCTGTATCACTGGACGCATCTTGAGCTGCAGCGGTATTTCGGCATCTGTGAGCCGCTGTCGCCGAAGACCTGCGAAATGATCTGGAACAAGTCAAAGGAGATGATCGCCGCCGGCGGCTTTGAGCCCAGAGCGCTGATCGAAAAATCGAACGTCGTCTGCGTCGCAACGACCGACGACCCCGCGGATTCGCTTGAGTACCACAAGCTGATCGCCGCGGATAAAAGCTTTTCCTGCAAGGTCATTCCCGCTTACCGTCCCGATAAGGCGATCGCGATCGAGAATCCGACCTTCGTGCCTTGGCTGGGCGCACTTTCCGAACGCGTCGGGCGCGGGATCGATACTTATGATGAGATGAAAAAGGCGCTCTGTGAGCGGATGGATTTCTTCAAGGAGATGGGCTGTCGCGCCTCCGATCAGGCGCTCGCCGCGGTGCCGTATGTGCCCGCGACCGAAGAGGAGCTTGCCGCGATCTTCAAAAAAGGCGCTGCGGGCGAAGCGCTCACCGAGCGCGAGATCGACGCATACAAGACCGATATGCTCGTCTTCCTCGGCAGAGAATACCACAGGCGCGGCTTCGCGATGGAGATCCACATCGGCGCGATGCGCAACAACAATACGGCGATGTTCAAAAAACTCGGACCCGATACCGGCTTCGATTCCATCGACGACCTGCCCTCCGCGCGCGGTCTTTCGCGCATTCTCGACGCGCTCGCGGTGACGGAGCAGCTGCCGAAGACGATCCTGTTCACGCTCAATCCCATCATGAACTATATGCTCGGCTCGATGCTCGGCAATTTCCAGAACGACGACGCGCCCTGCAAGGTGCAGTTCGGCTCGGGCTGGTGGTTCAACGACAATATCGACGGCATGAACGCGCAGCTGCGCGCCTTCATGAACCTCGGCGCGGTCTCGAAATTCGTCGGCATGATCACCGACAGCCGCTCGTTCCTCTCTTATCCGCGGCACGAGTATTTCCGCCGCATCCTCTGCGAGCTGATCGGCGAGCTCGTCGAAAACGGCGAATATCCCTACGATGAGGAGACGCTGTTCGAGATCGTCCGCGGCGTATCCTTCCGCAATGCAAGGGATTATTTTGGATTGTAAATTCTGATTTATCGGGGCGATCACGCCCCGATAAATCAGAATTTACAGGCATTAGGCATTGGGCATTAGGCAATAGACTTGTCAATTTTACGCAGTGCGCCTCGGTTGTTACCTAATGCCTATTGCCTTACATCCCGATAAATCAGAATTTGAAAGGAGCGTCAATCATGCCCGATTTCTATTTCGGACTCGGCATCGATAAAAATCTTCATATCGCGGATTCGCTCGCGGATGCGGGCGAGCCCTCGCCGCTGGTGCGTCTGCCGAAGCTCGGCGAGCGTTACGGCGCTGTGGGAAATCTGATCGGCAAGGCGGAATACTGCCTTCCCGAGCCGCGGTCTTCGCAGCTGCTTCGCTCGGGCGAGGGCGTCGTCAGCGCTTCCGACTGTGAAAAAAAGGCGAATCAGCTCTCGCTCGCGCCGGAGCTTTTAAGGCAGACTTACGGCAAGCTCGGCGCAGTCGCGATATGCTGCGACAGTCCCGAAAGCGTAACGGCCTTCGCCGCGCTTCTGCACGCGTACAATGAAGATATTCGCGTGATCGCTGCGGTACCGCTCGGCGCGGAGGCTCCCGACGGCGCGGATGACTTTGTCGAGGTGAGCGACGGGAACCGGGAGCGAATGATGCGCGAGGTCAAAAGCAGCGACGGTCTTGACGTCGGCCCGCGCTCCGGCGCGGCGCTGTTCGCGGCTGTGAAGATCGCAGGAGAAAAGAAGCTGAAGGGTAAGAATGTCGTCGCGATTCTTGCGGATCAAAAATAAGTATTCATAAGACGGCGCGGTTTCGTTTCAAGCTCCGCCGCCGTAAAACGCCGGTCCGGAATGAAAGTCCCGGGTTGGCATTTTTTTGAATAAAAAACGAATAATTCCTATTTTTTCGTCTTACAGAGTGAGAAAAAAACGGCTTTCCCGGCGTTCTCCTGCCGGCAAAGCCGTTTTTTGCATTGACTGTTCTAAGCGAATATCCCGTATTTCGTCCGCATCCGGTCGAGCTTTTCGAGCATCGGCGGCGCGCCGAACCATAAGAATAAAACGGTCGCCGCCGCGTGGACGAGATCGAGCGGGAAGCCCGTGGCGTAATAGCTCATGATCGTCCCCCACGTAAGCTGCGTTCCGCCCCAGAGCAGAGCGGTGGAGGGGTTCATCAGCCCGCCGTAGATGAATACGGCGCAGAACGCGCCGAACAGACACAGAAACAGCCGGGACCGACGAAGCCTTTTCCTGCAGACCAGCCCTGCGAGAAAACCGATCAGGCCCATCGAGAACATCTGCCATGGCGTCCACGGCCCCTGTGAGAAGATCATATTCGATATAAGCATCGTGACGGCTCCAGTCAGAAAGCCCGCCTCGCAGCCGAACGCCGCGCCGACGATCACGGTCAGCGCGAGGACCGGTTTGAACTGCGGCAGCATGATGAACGCCGCGCGTCCCGCGACGCCGACGGCGCAGAGCGAAGCGAGCGTCACGACCTCCCGCGCGCGGGGGCGTCTGCCCTCGAACAGCACGAAAAACGGCAGCATCGCCTCGATCAGCACCGCGATCGCTGTAATATAATAGTATTTTTCCGGCAAAAAGAACAATGCAGCCAGCAGCGTCGCCGGAATCAGCAGACAGAGGATTGCTGCGGTGACGACGGATTTTACGGTATGCTTCGTTCTTTTTTCTTTCTTATCTTTTTGCGGTTCCGGCGGGAGCTTAAGCGTCTGCGACGGAGAGGATCTGTCTGACGATCCGGTCGGCTCCCTGTTTTCCTCATCAAAATCGGGCGGTATCGGCTCCGCGCCCAGCGCCCGGATCACGTCGTCCGTAAGCACCGCGCCGGGAACGATATTCTTCGCGATCCGGCAGGCCGCGGTGGTATAAAAGCTGTTCTCCCCGAAAAAATCCCTTGCGGAGCCTTCTCCCAACAGTACGCCGTCAAAAAGCATCGCGCATCTGTCCGCATATTCGGCGCAGAATTCAACGTCATGACTGACCGTTACGACCGCCCGGCCTTCGGCGAGCAGGTTTTTCAGCAGCAGCGAGAGACGCTTCTTCGATAGCGCGTCGAGTCCTTTGGTCGGCTCGTCCAGAAGCAGTACCCGCGGTTCGCGCAGCAGCAGCTTCGCCAGCGCGGCCCGCTGCTGTTCTCCGCCGGAAAGATCGTAAGGGTGACGTTCCTCAAGCCCGTGCAGGCCGCAGCAACCGATCACTTCCGAGATGCGGCGGCTCATATCTTCGGGATTCTGCGGTTTTCCCCGCAGCGCGTCGGCAAGCTCGTCATATACGGTATTTTTGATAAACAGAAGCTTCGGATCCTGCGGCAGAAGACAGATCCCTTCGCCCTTCACGCTGCCGCGGTAAGGTTTTACGCAGCCCGCAAGCGCGCGCAGGAGCGTGGATTTTCCGCAGCCGTTACCGCCGAGAATGCACAGATGTTCCCCCGCCCGCGCTTCGACAGACGCGCCGCGCAGCACGTCCTCGCCGTCTTTCTGATAGCGGAACCAAAGCTCCCGCGCGCGTAATAACACGGCGCCGCCGTTTCCCGGCGCGTTCTGCGGCGGAACGGGGCGCAGAGCGCGGTCCCGAACGTATTCCGCAAGAAAAGCGCGTCCCTCGCGCACGGAAAAGGGCCAGGGACTGTCGGCGGGAACCGCCGCCCGGATCCGCGCGGCGGCGGGCATCGCGGCGAACATCCCGCGTCTTTCCTGCTGTAAATAATCGGCGATCTGCGCGGCGGTTCCGCTGCGCAGGATCGATCCGTTTTCCATATACGCGAGCGTATCCGCCAAAGGGATCGCTTCCTCAAGGCGGTGCTCGGTCAGGATCACGGTGATCCCCAGCTCCCGGTTGAGCTTCGAGAGCATCGAAAGAAATTCCGACGCCGCGATCGGATCGAGCTGCGCCGTGGGTTCGTCGAGAATGATGATCTGCGGGCGCATCACGGTCACGGCGGCGAGATTCAGAAGCTGCTTCTCACCGCCGGAAAGCTCCGCGGTTTTTTGCCGGAACCGGTTCTGAATGCCGAAGAATGAGGCCGTTTCCGCGACTCTGCGCCGGATCGATGCGGGATCCATGCCGAAGCTCTCGGGCCCGAACGCGAGCTCGTGCCAGACTTTATCAGTAACGATCTGTTCCTCGGGGCATTGCCCGACGAAACCGATCATGGAGCATGATTCCCGCTGCGGCAGTGTTTCGGCGTTTTTTTCGCAGAGAAAGACTCTGCCCGCGCGTTCGCCGACGGGGGATAACTCCGGTTTCAGCATCCGCAGAAGCGTCGTTTTGCCGCACCCGGAGCGGCCGAATAAAAGAAAAAACTCCCCCTGCCGTATCGAAACGGAGACGTTCGACACAGCGGGAGAAGACGTATTCGGATAGGTAAAGGTCAGATCTTCCGTTCTGAGCGCTTCCATAAAAGCACCTCCGCAAGATCAAAGCTTAATGGGAGCAGACATAACATACAAAAAACAGCCGAAAGCAGCCCCGCGGTAAGCGGCGCGGAATCGGAAATAAATCGGGGATAATAAAGCCAGTCGAGCAGCCCGAACGCCGCGCCGAGAATCACAGCCGCGCCGAGCGCGACGCTGACGCAGAGCAGAAATGCGTCCGCGGCGGAAAACCGGTATACGGAGAAAAACGTGCGGCCGCGAAGCCCGTAGCCGCGGCCTTTCATACTGTCGGCGGTCTGCGCCGCGTTTTCAAGCGACCATGTCACGACCATCGAAAAAGCGGATAAAGCGTCTCTGATCCGCGCCGTGAGACGCCGATCCCGGCCGCCGAGGACTTTTTGGGCGTCCGCAGCCTCGCGCAGTTTTCGATGAAACAGCGGCACAAAACGAAGCGCCATGCTCAGAAGCAGTCCGAGCGACGGAAGTATTCTGCCGAAAAGATAAACAAATTTATCCGTTGTCATAATGTCGCTCAGGCACGCGAACCAGAAAAGGGACGCCGCCAGCAGAACGCCGGCGAACGCGCCGTAGATCAGGCTTTCCGCCGTGAGGGGGTTCCCCGAAGGGAAATAGGTCAGGATCGTCGCGCCGCGGTGATTGAACGCGGGATTCAGAATCGCCGTCAGCAGCGACAGCGGCAAAACGACCCGCAGCGTAAAACGCAGCGCATTTTGCGATAAAAAGAAATAATACGCCGCGCCGCAGAATGCGGACAGCGCCCGAATGATCGGATGATCGACGCAGACGGTCAGCGCGAGGATCAGACCGAACAGAATGAAATTGACAAGCGGATGCGCGTTGCGAAACGCGGAGAAACGGTGCATAGCGAACCTTTCAAAGGGGGATTTGTCGAGGAGTTTTCCACGGCGTCGGGCTCACAAATGTAGGGGCGGGCATGACCGCCCCTACAAATCATCTCCTCGACAAATCAGGATTGTTCAACATCCTTCGCCCCGAGGTCTTCCCCGAGGTCCATGGTGTAATGCCATTCGACGACGTCGCCGTTTTTTAACTGATATTTACTGCAGCCGTAATTCGGATAAACGCCGTTGACGCTGTACATCCAGCCGGACATGGAACCGCCGTCAAACTCATACAGACCGCCGATCCCTTCGATATAAGCGGTGTTATAGATCGGCGCCATCGAGAATTCCATCGGGATATTGTTTTCCCGGCAGACGCGCTGCAGAACGTCAAAGACGGATTCCCCCTCCGTGAACTCTATGCTTTTCGCGGAAAAGATCACGCCGTCCTCCGGAAGCCATCGGGAGAGAGAGACGTCGGAAAGCGCCTTTGCGCATTCCACGGAAAAAGTGCAGGCAGTCTTTCCCTGCGTCGTCGCCGCCGTCGTATCGGGAAGCGTTGTCGTCGGGACCGTCGCGATTCCGTCTGTCGTCGGCACGGTCGTCTGCGCGCTTGTCGGCTGCGTCGTCGGGAAAACGGTAGATTCCGCGGTCGTCGCGGCTGTCGTCGTCGGCAGCGTTGTATCCGTGGAGATTACGGGAACCGTCGTCTGCGCGGTCGAAGCCGCGCCCGTCGGGATCGGCATCGGCGCGGTGGAATAAGCCGCCGGCGGAATCGTCGTCGGCGGGGCGCTTGTCGGCGTCAGGGTGGTATACAGGGTTCGCTCCGGTGTGCCGCCCCGCTGCTTTTTTCCGCAGCACGCAAAGGACAGCAGAATTCCCAGAATAAGAAGATACGGAAGAATTCTTTTCATTACCGAAGCCTTTCGAAAGCCTGTTTAATCGATCGATTTGAAGGATTCGACCATGCTGACGCTCTGCAGCTTTCTGCGGAGCATAAAGTTGACCAGCAGAGACAGGATCACGGTCGCGGCGAATGCGATCACGTAGCTCAGCGGATTGATCGTCTTGCCGTATGTGACCGAATCGACGACGATGTAATTGAGCATCAGTTTGTGAAGCCAGAAACCGCCGACGAGACCGAGCAGCGCGCCGATCACCGTGAATATGATGTTTTCTCTGTAGATATAGGCGGAGACCTCGCTGTCGTAGAAGCCGAGAACCTTGAGCGTCGCGATCTCGCGCAGACGTTCGAGAATATTCACGTTCGCGAGGTTGTAAAGCACGACGACTTCGAGAACGGCGGCGGCCACGATAAAGATGAGCACCACGTAGGTGATCGCCTTGACGACCTCGTTGAAGGTATCGACCGTGGCGGAAGTGAACGCGACTGCGGTCACGCCGACCTTGCCGGAGATATCGTCCGCAATAGCGGTCTTGGGATTGACCGCGTCGGGATTCGTGTTGTTTTCCGCGGCTGCAAGCACCTCGTCCGTAAGACGCGCCAGCGCGTAATGATAGACGGGTTCTTCGCCGAATACCGCGGTGTACACCGTCGGCGTCATATATACATAATCGAAGACGTAGTTTTCAACAATACCGCTGACGATCACGTCCGCCGTGCGGTTGTCCGCCGTGGTAAGCTGAATGTGATCGCCGACATTTGTTTTGGAGAACTTCGCGTATTTTTCGGTGATGATCGCTCCCGAATCGTCGATCGCGCGCAGCGTGTGATCCTCAATGTCCCGAAGCCGCAGCATCGTGCCGATGGCGACGGGCTTCGCGGGAACAAGCACATATACGTCGATGCTGCCGGAAACGCGCTCGGAGGAGCCGGTAAGAGCGGTCATCGAAGTTAAAAGCACGTCGGAAACGCCGGGCTCCCGGGTCACGGAATCCAGCACGGAGCTACTTTGCGGATTTTGCGGCTCGTCGAATACGATCTGCATATCGTACATTGAAATTCCGTCTTTGCCGAACTGTTTATCCATGATCGCGCCGACAGAATCACGCATACCGAAGCCTGCGAGCAGCAGGGCCGTGCAGCCGGTAACGCTGATAAGCGTCATGATCGTACGTTTCGGCGCGCGGAAGGTGTTGCGGATCGTGACCTTGGTCGTAAAGCTGAGCCGCCGCCAGATGAAACGGACGCGTTCCAGCAGGATCCGTTTGCCGGATTTCGGCGCCTTCGCACGCATCAGGATCGCGGGCACGACGCCCAGTTCCCTGCGAACCGCCCAGAGCGACACGGGGATCGACATCAGGCAGAACAGCGCGAATCCGATCGCGATCGTGGAGATCGGCGCCTGAATGATCACGTCCGGCATCTCAAACATGATACCGTAAGCCGCGGCGATCGCCTGCGGAATATAATATATGCCGATGACCGTGCCGAGGACCGAACCGAGGAAGCCCGCGAAAAACGCGTAGAGCACATAACCGATACCGATCTGACCGTTTTTATAACCGAGCGCCTTGAGCGTGCCGATCTGCGTGCGCTCGTCGGCGACCATACGCGTCATGGTCGACAGGCTGACCATGACCGCGACGACGATAAAGAACAGCGGGAAAACGTAGGAAAGGGTATTGACGTTGGACGCCGCCGAACCGTAGCCGGTGTAGCCGGGCGTATCGCTGCGGTCGTAAACGTACCATTTCGCGGTGGCGATCCCGGCAAGGGATTTTGTCCCGCGGGAGATCACGGTCTGCGCGTATTTGATCTTCGCGTCAACGTCGGCGCGCTTTTCCGCCAGCTCTTTTTTCGCGGTCTCAAGCGTCGTGTCGGCGCTCTGTACCTGCATTCTGAGCTGCGCGATCTGCTGCTGCGCCTGAAGCTGTGCGAGCGAGAGCTGATAACCGCCGCTCTGGATCTGATCGCCGTATGCTTCGAGCTGCGTTCTCGCCGTGCTCAGCTGGGCTTCATAGTTGTCAAGCGTGGAGCGCGCCGCCGTCAGCTCCGCCGCGCCGGCGTTCAGCTCCTGCTCCGCTTTGGAAAGCTCTGTCTGTGCGGAAGAGAGAAGCTGCTTCGCTGCGTCGAGCTGCTGCTGCTGCGCCTGAATCTGCGCTTTGTACTCGTCGATCTGCGGCTGGATCAGCGCCATGGCGTCGACTGCCATTCCCTGCGCCGTCAGGCTGAAGATGGCGTTGTACAGTTCGGGATTGATCGCCTGAAAAACGCCGACGATGTTCTGAATATCGTCCTGATTGAGCGCAACGCCCTGAGAGGCGATCAGCGAATTCATAACGCCGGTTGTACGGTCAAGCAGATTCTGCGTCTGCGCGAGCTGCTGTTCCGCGGTCGTGATCTGTGTCGTCGCCGTATCCGCCTGCACTTTTTTCTGATTGTATTCCGCCTGCTTCGCGTTATACTCCGTCAGTTTGGCGTTGTATTCCGTTTCCGCGGCGATGACGTAAGACTGCAGCTGGTTATAGGTATTCACCTGCTGGGCGTATTCGTTCTGACTGTTGCTAAGACGCGTGGTCTGTTCGGAAAACTTCTGGTTGTATTCCGCCTCCGCCGCGGCAAGAATGCTGTCGCCGTTGGCGGCGAGGCTTTCAAGCTGCGCGATCTGCGCCTCCGCCTGAGAAAACTGCGCGTCGGACTGGGCGAGCAGCGCGTTGAGCTGCGTCTGCGCGTTTGCGACGATAGGCGGGATCTCGGCGTTGAGCTGCGCCGCGCGAATCGTAAGCCGTTCGGTTTCCATCGCCGAAATACGGTCCGCAACGGTTCGGATATAGTCAAAATACTTGTCGGAATACGGCTCGTACGCCTGCGCGCCCGAGACGGTCACATAGATCTCCGAATAGTAATCGTTGGTGATGACGGAATCGGGGATATAAATATATGTTCCGATCTTGCCGCTGCCGACAAGAGAATTGCCGCGCTCAAACGAGACGTAATAAGGGGAGCGGATGACGCCGACGATCGTGAAATCCGTCACGGAAAGAGAATCCTCGATGCTGTCGTCGTCGCCCTCAAGGGTGATGACGCTGCCGAGACGATAGCTGTCGGGGGTGGAAAGACGGCTCTGATCGACAAGACACTCATTCTCATTTACGGGATACCTGCCCTCAAGCAGCTCCGGTCGGTTGATGAACGCGGGATCTCTGACGCCGGTGGCGTAGGTGCTCAGTTTTGAAAGGTCGATCCCGTAGGCGCGGGTGCTGATCTGCGCGCCGTCGATATCTGATTCGACCTCGCCGTTCACGCGCACAAGCGCGTCGACGAATTTCTGCGGCATCACGTAATCGACGCCGCTCACGCCCGAGATCGCCTGCGCGTCCGCCGCAGTCAGACCGATATTCGACTGCACGCGGATATCCATCAGGTTATAATCGTCATAATATTTTTTTGCGGTGGCAAGCATATCGGGACCCGCCGCCTTGACGCCGGAAAAGAAAGCAAGGCCTGTCGCCACGATCAGTAAAATGGCGACAAACCTGCCGAAATTCCGTCCGATGGTTCGGAACGTGCTTTTCAATAGTAAACTATCCATTCTCTGTCTCCGTTAATCGAGCATCTCCGCGGGCAGCGGATCGTCGTTGACAGTGATGCGCTGCACACGGCCGGAGCGGACGGTAATGACGCGATCCGCGATCGGCGTAACGCTCTGGTTGTGCGTAACGAGGATCACGGTCATGCCAGTGTTGATGCAGGTATCCTGCAAAAGCTTCAGAATGTTTTTGCCCGTTGCGTAGTCAAGAGCGCCGGTCGGCTCGTCGCAGAGCAAAAGTTTCGGGTTTTTCGCCAGCGCTCTCGCAATGGAGACGCGCTGCTGCTCGCCGCCCGAAAGCTGCGAGGGAAAGTTATGCATTCTGTCCGCAAGGCCGACGCTTTCGAGCATTTTTTCCGCGTCGAGGGCCTTGCGGCTCGTGTGCGTCGAAAGCTCCACGTTCTCCAGCGCGGTGAGCGTCGGAATAAGATTATAGAACTGAAAAACAAAGCCCACGTCTCTGCGGCGGTACTCGGTGAGCTGTCTGCGGTTGTAGGCGTTGATCAGCTCGCCTGCGACGCGTACCTTGCCGTCGTCACAGTTATCCATGCCGCCGAGAATATTGAGCACCGTGGTTTTGCCCGCGCCGCTGGGTCCGACGACCATGCAAAGCTCGCCCTCCTCGACGGAAAAGGTCATGCCGTCGGCGGCGCTGATGGTCACTTCGCCCATTTTATATCTTTTATATACAGAGTCAAGTTCGATAAAGCTCATTCCATCCTCCGGGAAACGGCGTTTCGCCGATTTTTAGCGCTGAAAAATCAAATATTATTATATTATACTTATTGCACGTATGTCAACTTTGCGTCAAATAATTATTATTTTCTTAACATTTTATTATTATTCAGTAAGATAATCCTCATTCTTAAAGAAACTGATAAACAGCGACTCTGTCTTTGACTCCATTGCGACCGTCGACCGACAAATCACGATTTTACGACCTCACGACTTCACGACTTCACGACAGCCGGCAGCCGGCAGCCGGAAGCCGATCTACCTCACTTGCCGTCGAACAGAGACCGCATTACCTGCGAGGCGACCTCTCCCGCGCCGTAATACCCGGAGCCGCCGTTCTCGATGATCACGGAAAACGCATAGGGAAAATCCTCGCGCAGAGAAAAACCGAACATCCATGAATGGGGCGAAAGCTCGCCGCCGACCTCGGCGGTGCCTGTTTTCGCGGCCATTTTCATGTCGGGGAAATACCGCTCGCCGTAATAATCCGTGACGGTCGAGCGCATCAGCTGTTTCAGAACCGATGCGGTGGTCGTGTTGACGAGCGTCTGCGTCTGCGTGTTTTTCTCGTCTTTGATCAGCGCGCCCTCCGTGCTGTAAACGCCGTCGACGAAATAGGGGATTCTCGTTTCGCCGCCGTTCGCGATCGCGCCCGCGAGCATCATCATATTGCAGGGATTGACCGTGTCGGTATACTGGCCGATGCCCGCCCAGCCGAGATCGGTATGGGAGGTCTTAGACAGATCCACCGAGCCGCGCGCGGTATTCAGGCGGCTGATCTCGAAGCTGGATTTTACGCCCATGCGCGCCGCGGCGTTCTCCAGCTTTTTCGCTCCGACTTCGTTGGCGATCTGGGCGAATACCGCGTTGCAGGATCGGTTGTAGGCCTGCTCAAAGGTCAGCTCGCCGTGGACGTCGTTGCATTTTACGACGCCGTCGCCGGTATCGTACTGACCGCTGCAGTAAAATTTGCGCGCGAAAATATCGGGGATGTTTTCCGCCGCGCAGGCCGCCGTTACGGTTTTGAATGTGGAACCGGGGACGTATTGACCGTAAATGAACTTGTTGAGATACGCGCCGTCGTAGGCGGGATTCGTGTCGATATCCGAAGGCTTGTTCTTGACGTCGTAAGAGGGAGCGGAGATCATGCAGACGATCTCGCCTGTCTTGTAATTATAGACCCCGACCGCGCCTTTTCTGCCGTCCATGGCTTCATAAGCCTCGGCGCAGAGCTCCGCGTCCAGCGTCAGGCGAACGTCGTTGCCGCCCTTTTCCTTCGCGGTAAAAACGCCGGTGATCAGATTATATCCGACAAGCTCCGCGCTGTATTTTTCCAGCACGCCGCCGGCGATGTAGCCGCTTTCGCCGAGCACATGCAGCGTAGCGCGCCGGATACGGGCCGAGTCGTTATATCGGCGCTCGCCGTTTTTGACTTCGGTGAGCACTTTGCCGTTTTTATCAAGCACCCTGCCGCCGCTGATCAGCACGTTGCCGCTGTAGATATGGCGGTTGCGGGAATTCATCGCGTATTCGTCGCCGTGCAGAACGAACGTCAGCGCAACGAGAATAGCTCCGACGAGAAACAGCCCCGCAAGGGCGTAGAGTATTTTTGCTCTGGAGGAGATAGTGTTCATTATTGATCCTTCCAATTTTCGATTCGTTATTGAAATAGTGTGGAGAGTGAAGAGTACAGAGTAAAGTGAAAGAAGTCGCTTCGCGACTTGATTTTAATATAGTTTAAATCAAATCTGTGAAACACGTAAGCACGGAACTGAATTTCAGTTATTTAAAACAGGGTACGGGGCAAAGCCCCGTCCGACACTTCACTCTTCCCTCCTAACTCTTCACACTTAAATCAGTTTTTATGAGTGATATAACTCTCTCAAAACCTTCGGATACGTCCTGATATCCAGCGCCTTGAGGAAAGCGAGCAGGCCCCAGGAGCTGATCATGCTCGAGCCGCCCCGGCTGATGAACGGCAGCGTGACGCCGGTAAACGGCAGAATATCCATCGCGCCGAAGGCGCTCAGAGACGCCTGAAATACGAGCAGCCCCGCCGCGGAGCAGGCGGCGATGGCATAGAAGGAGGATCTTGCGTAGCGCGCGCCGCGGATCGCGTAGATCAGCAGCAGTACGTAGGCGATCAGGATCGCCGCCGCGGTGATCATGCCGAGCTCCTCGCATACGACGCCGAACGCGAGATCTTCGGTCGCGTATTTGATATAACGGAGCTTGCCGTTGCCGAGGCCCACGCCGAAAAGTCCGCCCGAGAGCGAGTACATGATCGCCCGCGTCTGCTGGAATCCGCCCGCGTCGACGTAGTCCCAGACATGGCGGTAATTCGCAAAGCGCGTCGCGACATACGGTTTATACAGAATAATGCCGATGCCGCCCAGAAGCGCCGCCGCGCAGACGAGGACGATGGTCTTGATATCGCCCGAGCGCAGGAATGCGATGATCAGAAACGTCGCGAAAAAGATCAGCGCGGTACCGAAATCGAACGTCAGGAACAGAAGCCCCACGCAGATCATGGAGAAGATCACGTATTTCATGATCGATTTCGCGTTCTGTATTCTGTCCAGCGTCGCCGCGCCGACGAAAATGAACGCGATCTTGACGAATTCCGACGGCTGCACGGAGACGGAGCCGTAGGCGAGCCAGTTTTTCGCGCCGTTGGTGATGCGGGCCAGCAGAAGCGTCGCCCCGAGCAGCCCCACTGCGCCGACGGCGGCGAAGATCCGGCTGTATGTCACGCGGTTGACGCTGCCGATGAACCAGACGAGAAAAGCAAACGCCCCGACGCCGACCACCGTTGTCGCAAGCTGCATCAGAAGCTTTTCGGGAAATACGCTCGCCGTGATCGCAATGCTGATCGACGAGAGCATAAAGCCCGCGAGCTCGATTTCCATGCGTCTTTGCATAGCGATCCCGACGACGGAATAATAACCCCATTCGACGGCGATGTACGCGATCAGAAGCAGAATTGTCTGCGCGAGATATTCCTTTTCAAGATGCGGCACAAGCGAGGCGAACAGCATCAGCTCGATGATCGTGAGAGCGAGCATCAGAAAAAACCATTTGCCTGTTCTCTCGCGGAGCTTTCCGTCCCTGACGGTCAGATCCGACGGGATCCGGTTGTCTTTCATGCTCCGCGACGGGGCAACGGAGGTCTTCGCCAAAAAAATCATCCCCTTGTTTTGTCACTCTTCCATATACTTTTCGATATACCTGAACCGAACGCCGCCGATATTGATCACATCGCCGTCGTAGAGATATATCGTACCCTTTTCTTTCGAATTGTTGATATATACGCCGCCCTTGCTGTCAAGGTCGGTGATCGTCCATCTGCCGTCGCGTTTTGCCAGACGCGCGTGTCTGCGGGAAACGGTCATCACCGGGAGGGTGATGCCGCATTCCTGCGTTCTGCCGATCACGTATTCGTTCGCGAACAGCAGGATCAGAGCGCGGTCCGCCATGTTCCGGAGCGCGGATATGTAACCGCCACCCGCGCGGCGGGTGAGAACGGATTTCTGCTGCTCGCCGGCTGCGGCTTGCGATTCTGTTCGCGGTTCGCCGGCGCGCGGCGACTGCGGTTTCGGTGCGGCGCTTTGCTTTGCGCTGTAACTCTGCGCGGGCGCGGCGCTTTGCTTTGCGCTGTAACTCTGCGCGGGCGCGGCGCTTTGTTTCGCGCTTTTATTCTGCATGGGCGCAGCGCTTTGCTTTTCGCTTTTATTCAGCGCGGGCGCGGCGCTTTGCTTTGCGCTGTAACTCTGCGCGGGCGCGGCGCTTTGCTTTGTGCTTGAATTCTGCGTGTGCGCAGCGTTTTGCTTCGCGCTTTTATTCTGTACGGGGGCGGCGCTTTGCTTTGTGCTTGAATTCTGCACAGGCGCGGCGCTTTGTTTCGCGCTTTTATTCTGCATGGGCGCGGCGCTTTGCTTTTCGCTTTTATTCAGCGCGGGCGCGGCGCTTTGCTTTTCGCTTTTATTCAGCGCGGGCGCGGCGGATTTCTTTGCCGGAGGCGCAGGTTTCCGTGTTCTTTGAGACTTCGGACGCTGCAGCCGGGAGGGCTTCGGCGCTTCTCTTTCCTGTTCCTGCGTCATCTCCGGGCGCCTGAAAAGCGGAGAACAAAAGCGCAGGGAAGCGGTTCCCATTTCTATGTCGTCGCCGTCGTAGATATAAGCGTATTTATCGATTTTGTTTCCGTTGACGAATACGCCCGATTTTGAACCGGTGTCGAAGATCATCCAGCCCTTGCCCCGCCGGGCGACCACCGCGTGAAAACGGGAGACCGTCGAGTAATTCAGCACGATATCGCAGGTTTTCGCCCTGCCGATGGAGACCTCCCACGAGGAGATATCCATCGTTTTGCCGTTCATGTTATTTGTAAAGCGGGCGATCACGTTTTTGCCGTAATTGCGGTGAAACAGCAGAAGAAGCGAGATCAATATGAAAATCAGGATCATCAGGGCAAGACCGATTCTGAAAAGCAGTCCCGCGTAGGCGGCGGTAGTGACATTATCCGTGACGCTCATCCCCTTTATAGAATATTTACTCATTTTATATTCTAACCGTTTTTGCGATTATTGTCAATAATCCGGCGATAATAAAAAACGGCGTCTGTTATTCCGCAGGCAATTCCTCCGCCTGCAAAATAAAGGTTGACTAATGATGAAAAAAAGAGTAAAATAGTTATATTAAAATGCGATAAAAGGAGAATTATATATGTCAAAAACGGTTTCCGCCGTGTTCGGTGCGCTTTCCGACGGTAAAACGATCACAAAATACATCATGGAAAATAAAAACGGAATGCTTGTCTCGGTGCTTGATTACGGCGCGCATGTGCAAAGTATTCAGCTTCCCCGCGAAAACGGCGGAAAGCTTGAAGTGACCGTCGGTTTCGACGATGCGGACGGTTTTGAACACCGCTCGAATTATCAGGGCGCGATCGCGGGACCTTACGCGAACCGGATCGGCGGCGGACGCTTTGAGATCGACGGCGTCGGGTATGAGCTCGATAAAAACGAAAAAAAAGTGACGACGCTGCACGGCTGCGGGGAGTATACCCATACGCTCTGGGACGCAAGCGTTTCGGACGACGGCGCGGTGACGTTCCGTTATGTCCGTCCCGACGGGCTGCACGGTTATCCCGGGGCGATCGACGCGCGGGTGACCTACTCGCTCGGCGACGACGACCGTCTTTCGATCCGTTACGACTGTGTCTCCGATAAAAAGACGTATATCAACCCCACGAACCACACCTATTTCAATCTCGCGGGCTTTGACAGCGGGGATATTCTTTCCCATACGCTGCAGCTGAACGCCTCCCGTTTTACTCCCGTGGATGAATACAGCATTCCGACCGGCGGTTCTCTGCCGGTGGAGGGCACGCCGATGGATTTCACCTCGCCTAGCGTGATCGGGGATCGGATCGACGCGGATTTCGAGCAGCTTCGTCTGACCGGCGGCTACGACCATAATTTCTGCATCGACGGCGCGGACGGCGCGCTTCGCCTCGCGGCGACGGCGCGGAGCGAGGCGACCGGCGTGCGCATGAACGTCTATACGACCCTGCCCGGCGTGCAGTTTTACGCGGGCAATTTCCTCAACGGCGGCGTCGGCCGCGAAGGCAAGCCGATGAATCGCCGCTGCGGCTTCTGTCTCGAGACGCAGTATTATCCCGACACGCCGAACCGTCCAGAGTTCCCGTCTTGCCTGTTTGACGCGGGGGAGCATTACCGCTCGGAGACCGTATATGCGTTTTCCGGCGAATGATTCCCGCTTCGCCGCGCAGGTAACCGCCGATTCGTCCGCATCCGATGATTCGGCACGCACCGTTCATAATAACAGAGGGAAGATCATGAAAAAAAAGTTATCCGCATTCGCGCTTCTGCTTGTCGCGGCGTTTTTGTTCGCGCCGGCGCCGGCGTTTGCCGTGCCGTTTATCACGATGGAGACGCAGTTTAATTATACGCAGTCGAATCCCGCGTGGCTGAAGGATCTGACCGTTAAGGAGAACATGGTCGATGCGACGCAGCTTTCGAATTCCGTGATGCTTGAAGCTCTGCCGGATTATCCTTATTCCAAAACGCCGGAGGGCTTTCGTACGGACGTGGAGTATTACACGGAGCTGTTTTCACTGAATGAAAACTCTCAGCGCGCCGCATACATCTATGTGCTGCAGTATATGAATCAGTTTGCCACGGAAGCGACGAGAAACGTTTCGGACGAGTATATCAAAAACTCCCTGACCTCCATGGGTATCGTTTATCCGCAGGGCGGCATGGGCGATTACGAAAACCTGATTTTTGCCCGTTCGTTGTATACGCTTTTATGTTCCGGGGCCGTGACGCTTGACGTTACGCCCGGAATGACCGTGCAGGAAGCGCTTGTGAAGTGCCTGACGCAGACGCTGAATATCGACGAACAGGCGCTGGCGGCATGGTCGGTCTCGTCGGTGACGACGCTGGACGATTACGTGCTTGTCGTCAGTAAAATCGCGCTGAATTCCAAGGGGTATCCCGTGCGCGCGGATACGCCGCCGGAGGAGGTTTACCGTCTTGTCGCGGTGATGATGATCCGTGATCTGGGAATTTCCATCGATGAAAATACCGCGGATTTCGACGAGTTGAAGCTGAAATATCTCGCGGCTCTGCTGAGCGACCGTTACGACGTGTCCATTGCGCCGGCCGAGCTGAAAGTCGCGCAGGCAAACGGAAATATCCCGTTTTACATTCTGCAGCTGATCGGAAAAAAATACGGCGTGACCGTGCGCAGCAACGTAAGCTTCTCCGAAGCGTTCAATCTCGTCGCGGCGAATTCCGATTACTTCAACCTCGAAGCGGGGGAGTTCTACGCTGATATTTATCATTACGCCGCGTATCTGGATTATAAAAGAAGCCGCATCTGGGTCTGCCCGCTCGCATACAGAACGACGACGGCGAACGAGTATATAACGATCACCGTCAACGGTCTGAGCTGCGCTTCCGGCGCGTATGCGGAGGTCGCGCTTGACAAAACGCAACAGACGCAGGATATTGAGATACGCGTTCGTTTTGTCAGCGCGTCGCAGGATACCTCGCAGACCTACCGGGTCACGGTGCATCAGGGAAAATACGAGGCGTCTTCCGGCAATACGCCGACCGTTGTGGCGACGACGGATGAAAACGGGAACTTTCCCATGCCGACCACCGGGGTTACCGATCCGGAGGCAGTGGGAAGAGCGGCGCTGAATTCTCTGACGAATACGCTCTCGCAATCCGCCGTTCAGGCGGAGATCCCCTCCCGCATCAGCAGTATCCTTCCGCTGATGACGCCCTCCGCCGAAACGACGGCGGTGCAGAGCGGCGTTTATATCCCGATGACTTCCGCCGTTTCCTCCGAGGCTTCTCCCGCGCAGCAAACGAACGCGGATTATCTCTCGCTGCTGATGGGCGGCGGATCGGGATCTTTCGTCTCCGGGTCGGCCGGAACCGGTTATTCCGCGGCGCCCGCGTCGTCATCGCCGGCTGCAAGCATTTCCGAAACGACGTCGGCCCCGACGGCTTATACCGATGCGCCGATGCTCATTTCTCAGGCAGGCGCGCCGCCGGAGGGCTATGAATATGTGGTTAACGCGGACGGTTATATCACCGGGATCACATTGAAAAAAGCGAACTCGCCCGCCGTTCCCGCAAGTACGCAGACAGCTCCCGCCGAGAATTCCCGCACTGCGCTGCAAAAGGCGATGCCCGCGATTGTCATCGGCTGCGCCGCCGCTCTCTGCGGCGTCGCGATGATCGCGATCCGGCGCAGAAAAGGCAAAGCCTGACGGCGTTTTATTACGGTATTATTTAATATTACATACAGAAAGAGTGGTAAATTATGGCAAACGAAAAAATCATGATTGTCGACGATGATTCCAATATCTGCGAACTGCTTCGTATTTATCTGGAAAAAGACGGCTTTACAACCGTGATCGCGAACGACGGCCTGCAGGCGGTCAATATGTTCACGAAGGAAGCGCCGAATCTGATCCTTCTTGACATTATGCTGCCCGGTCTTGACGGCTGGCAGGTCTGCCGCAAGATCCGCGCGTCCTCCTCCTGCCCGATCATTATGATTACCGCCAAGGGCGAGACCTTTGACAAGGTGCTCGGTCTTGAGCTCGGCGCGGACGATTACATTGTGAAACCCTTTGACAATAAAGAGGTTGTCGCGAGAGTCAAGGCCGTGCTTCGCCGCGCTTCCACGCAGATCAATTCCGCGCAGAAAGAAGTGCATTATGATAAGCTGTCGATCAACCTGACCAATTATGAACTCAAGGTAGGCGGCAAGCTGATCAATACGCCGCCCAAAGAGCTCGAGCTGATCTATCATCTGGCGAGCAATCCCAACAGAGTGTTTACCCGCGATCAGCTTCTCGACGAGGTCTGGGGATTTGATTACTACGGCGATTCCCGTACCGTCGACGTGCATGTGAAACGGCTTCGCGAGAAGCTTGAGGGCGTTTCCGATAAATGGGAGCTCAAGACGGTCTGGAGCGTCGGCTATAAATTTGAGACGAAAGAATGAGCTTGTTAAAAAAAAGGAACATAAACGGACAGGCGGATGATCTGCCTGTCCGTCCGAGAGCGAGCCTGCTGCAAAGCAAGCTTTTTCGTAAATATTTCGCTATTTTGGCGGCAATGATACTGATAACCACGTCTTTATCGGGAATATTGATGATGTGGCTCGTTTCCGATAAGTTCCGCCAAAGCGAGCTTGAGGATATGCACCACACCACCGCGCAGATCGCAGACACTGCGAAGGAGCTGTTCGAAAGCAGTACCTCCGCGATGGATTTTGAGAACGCGATGAAACTGGTGTGCTTTCTGCTGAAGAGTTTTTCCGATACCTTCGAGGCGGACGTGTTTATCGCGAATCCCGACGGCACCATCGCCGTCTGCAAGGAGCAGCTCAACCCCGAGAGCGCTTTGGTGGAAAACAATGTGTGTGCGATCCACAGCAAAGTGAAGATCTCCCGTGAGAATATTGAAAAGATCCTCTCCGGCGAGCTGGAAAGCTGGCTCGGCGAGCTTTCCGATCCGGGGAACAGAAGCGATCTTTTGGCGGGAAAATTCATCGCCGCGTCCCCGGTTCGTCTGGCTTCGGCGGAAGGCGGCGATTGGGATATGGGCATCGTTTTCATGGTACGGGACAACGAGGAGAACGTCAAAGCCTCCGTCGCGTCCCTGCGCACGCAGTTCCTTGTCTCTGTCGCGGTTTCCGGTATCGTCGCATTTGTTATAATATATATTATCGTATATCGCGTTCTGCGTCCGTTTGAGGATATTATCTATGCGACGCGGCTGTATTCCCAGGGGGATTTCTCCTATCGGATCAAACAGCCGAAGAAAAAGGACGAGGTATATGAACTTGTCAGCGCGTTTAATTCCATGGCGAACGATCTGTCGGCATTTGAAAACTCCCGCCGCAATTTCGTCGCCAACGTCTCACACGAGCTGAAGACGCCGATGACCTCGATCGGCGGTTATATCGACGGCATTCTTGACGGAACGATCGCGCCGGAGGATCAGAAAAAATATCTTCGCGTTGTTTCCGACGAGGTCAAGCGGCTTGCGCGGCTGATCTCCTCCATGCTCAATATGTCGAAGATCGAAGCCGGAGAGCTGACGCCCTCTTTCGCGAAATTCGATCTTGCCGACATGGTCATACGCACGTTTCTGAGCTTTGAGCAGATCATTTCCAAGCAGGAGATCGATATCGTCGGTCTGGACGAGCTGGAAAAAACGGAGATCGCTGCGGATCCGGATATGATCAATCAGGTGATTTACAATATCATCGACAACGCCGTCAAGTTCACGCCGCGGGGCAACAAGATCGAGGTGCGCATCTTCCGCGAGGCGAACAACGCGGTCGTCAAGATCCGCAACTACGGCGTCGGAATCGCAAACGACGAACTGAAAATGGTCTTCGACCGTTTTTATAAGGTGGACAAATCCCGCAGTCTGAATACAAAGAGCGTCGGGCTCGGGCTATACATCTGCAAGAGCATCGTTGAGCTGCATAAGGGAAAAATCTATGCCACCAGCAGCGGAAACGAGTATTCGGAGTTTACCGTGGAACTGCCTACGGAACAATAACAGAGAAGGGAAGAACGAAATGTTTTTATTCGGCGACGAAGAAAAGGAAGAAAAAAACAGCGAAATCGGAAACGCCGTGACCGAGAAGTTGAACCCCTCCGCGCAGAACGGCGGGGCGGAACCGGAATCCGGCGAGCGTCCGACCGACCGTCGTTATGCTTCGGATTTTACGAATAACGGCTCCGAACGGCAGGAAGACGGCGATCGGGGCGATTATTCGCCGCCGGACGCGGGGAACCCCTACGGCGGGCAGAGCGGTTATCCCTACGGCGGTCAGGGGAATTATCCTTACGGCGGCGGCCGGGAAAGCAATCCTTACGGCGGCGGCCGGGAAAGCAATCCTTACG
>JAFRPB010000128.1 GCA_017429345.1 Clostridia bacterium
CATTTCACATTTCACATTTCACATTTCACTTCTCACTTTTCCCTTATCCCTCAACTACGAACGCTTTCTCAAGCGGCTCGCCGTTTTTATGCAGCAGGGCGAGCTTGATGACGAGCTTTGAGACAAGATAAGTGCCGTCGTTCAGCGCGGGAGAGGTGACGTTCGCCGCCTGCGGGACGCTGACGTCGTTGATGATCGCCGACGCGGGATATTCGTTTCCCTCGGGATCGCGAACGCGCGCCGTGAGCGCCTCGGTGTCGAACAGGATCGCGAGATCCGCTTTTCCGGCGGAAATATCCGCGCCGAGCACCTTCAGAATATGTACGTCGTAAAAACCGCCCGCGCCGTCCCCCGCGTCGACGGTGATGTGAAGCCCCTTGAGCGGGTGGCGGTAATCCTCCGCCTGTATGGCGTTGCGGATCATCTCCCGCAGATTGTGGCAGTAAAGAGACATATAATCCTCGGATTCAAGCTCGCCTCGCTCGCAGTAGGGAGACGCGTCAAATTCCCCGGCAAAGCGCAGAATTTCTGAGATCTCCTCCTCTGTCAGAGATCCCTCGCGGGTGAAGAAACGGAATCCGTTCATCTCACGGGGCGCATCGCCCGCGGTGATGCAGACCGCGCCGTCGCAGTAATCGTTGACCGTGGTCATAAAAATCGCGGGCGTCGAGCAGAGATCACAGTCCGAAACGGTGATGCCCTGAGAGAGAAGCTGATTGATTACGGCTTTCTTGATCGTGCGGGAGGATCTGCGCGCGTCTCTGCCGACCGAGATTCTGAGCCTGCCGAAATCAATGCCGGTTTTTTTCGATAACAGCTCGGTAAACCCGGCGATGATCCCGGTCACGTTGTCGAGCGTGAGAATATTATTCTCCCCCTCCGCCGGACCGATCACGGCGGTTTCCTTCTGAAGCTCCGAAAGTTTCATAATATCCATCCTTACGGTAAAAAAATTTTATCCTATATATTCCGCGCAAGGCAGAACAGATACTGCTGCGCAAGTCCGCCGAAGCCGTCAAAGCAGGCGGGAAGACCCTCCGGATAGAGCTCCCCGGTAATGCGGCGGATATGCCGGTCTACGGGGAAGCAGTCGATTCTTCCCATACCGAAAAGCAGCGCGCAGTCGGCGACTTTTTTGCCGACGCCCCTGATTTTCATCAATTCATATTCTGCATCCGGCAGAGGAAGCTCCCGGATTTTTTCAAGCGATACCTCGCCGGAAGCGACCACGGCCGCCGCGTCCTCGATAAACGATGCTCTGTACCCCGCCCGCAGAATATCAAGGCTGCCGGGCGGCAGAGAAGCGATTTTTTCCGCCGACGGGAACGTCCGGGACGTTTCCGTTTTGTCTCCGAAATGCTCGCACAGGCGCTCCGCGAGGCTCCTGATCCGCGGGA
Organism: Clostridia bacterium; assembly: GCA_017429345.1. GTDB lineage: Bacteria > Bacillota > Clostridia > Oscillospirales > Acutalibacteraceae > RGIG2774. Next base: position 1,398 of record JAFRPB010000128.1, read on the forward strand.
TGTTGTTGCATGAGGACAGGATAAAGGTGCACAGCGCCTCCCAGGGTTCCTGATTCAGAATGCGGACACAGCCGTATTTTTCATACGCCCCGCGAAAGACGTCGTCGCGTGAAAGCGTTTTTACGATACCGTCGTAATCGCGCCGCAGATCGAAATAATCGATCCAGATCCGCTCGATATCTTCCTGCGTCGTGCCGCGCAGAATGAGCCCGTCCGGGGATTCGGCGACTTCGACTTCTCTGCCGAAGGCGACGCCGCGCCAAAAAAGATCAGGCTGAAGACACCAGCGGAACGCCTGACCGCAGTCAAGGGTGAGAGAGAGGTTGATCTCGCCGAAATCCGACAAAATGAAGGAATTTTTATTTTTTTCAATTTTCAATGAAAATCACCGAAATAACGCATTATAATTTTATTATAGAATTATAACGGGGTTTTTTTGTTGAAAACTCTGTTGAAAATGTTTATAACTATCTGTAAAACCCCGCAATAACACGGGAAAAATTCCCATTATCCTGATTGTTCAAAACTTTTTCATGAAAAAAAACGGGGGCAAAAAACGCGAAAAACAGGCAGATAACAGGTCGGACAAACGTTCTCAAAGAAGTGTTTATTATGCTCCTTTTTCTTCTATAAACTCAATATGCGACGCGTGTCGTAAAATGATCCGCGCGTCGGTTGTCGTGATTTTTCCGTCCGCGTTTACGTCCCCTCTGGAGATCTGCTCGTCGGTGAACTCGGTCAGACGGGCGGCGCAGCGAAGCGTCAGACGGGCGTCGACGGAATTGACCTTTCCGTCATGATTCACGTCGCCGAGCGGCGCGTCGGAGACGATGCTCACGTTAAACGCGGCGGAAAGATCACCGCAGTATACGTTGATGGTCTGCGCGCCGAAAACGGAGGTATCGATCTCGTCGACGATGTAATCGGTCGTTTCCTCTTTTCTTCCGCTGTTATAGACTTTATACACGCGAAGACCGAGAAGCGCGTCCTCGTTCAGCTTTGTTCCGACGACGAACTGCGTGACCGCCGGCAGATCGAGCGCAAGACGCACGGGCTCCTCCGCGAATACGTCTACATAATATTCCGTCATAAAGCGGGAATAGTAGACGAGGATCGTGTTTTTATACGTTGTGGAGATCGGCTGCCGGAATTCCGCCTTATCGGGTCGGACGAGCGCGCTTTTGCCGTTGTCGTAATCAACGGTAAGCTCAATACCGGTCAGATCGGGCGTGAGATTGTTTTCGTAATAGACGGTTTTATCGGGAATGCGCGTCAGACGCAGATTGATCTCTTTTTTCGGAACGACCTCGATCTCAAACGAGGCGGAAATATCCTCATATTTATAGAAAACGGTGACGTTTTGTTTGCCGACGGCGTTCCGATCGATGCCTTCGAGCGTGAAATCCGTGACGGGCGCGGGCGGTCTGCCGTCGGAATAATACGCCGTAACGGCAAGCCCGGTATAATCATAATAATCGGAATCTTCGATCAGCGTCGTTTTTTCCGGCAGGGATGTGATCTCGATATGGTCGAGAGGAATGCGCCGTACGTCGATCTGAAACACCGCGGACTTGCCGCCCCAGGCGACAACGACGTTTTTTTTGCCGACGGAATGCATATCCGGCGCGGATACGGTAAAGCCCGCCGCGTTTTCCCGGCGGCCGTCGTTGTATACGGCGGTGACCGCAAGACCGTCGGAAATAAATTCGTCGTCTTCATAATAAACGGTCTTATCCGGCGGCGATTCGATCAGCAGACCCCAAAGATCGTTCCCTTCCTGCGAGGAAAGATCCGATAGAAGCACCCAGCCGACGTATCCGTCGTAGAAGGTTTTGATAAAGCCTTCGCTCGTCTCCTGCGCGGTGAGCAAGGTGTCTTTTCTGACGAGAGCGAGTTTCGCGGAGGACTCGGAATTAAGATAATAAAGCCATGCGCCCGCCTCGGCGGAAACGATGTAGGTCTCCCCCACCGAGAACGCATGCGGAACGAGGCAGATGAGCAGAAGGGCGGCGGAAAGAACCGCCGAAACGAGCTTTTTCATCATTCATTTCCCCTCCCGCGCATATATCCCCTTTTAACCTATTATATATTTAAAAAACGTTTCTGTCAAATGGAAAATATATTGACGGGAAAAAGATTTTGATGTAAAATATGGTTTGCGTGCGACACCCCAGATAAAGGTTCCGGATTACAATATGCAGTTTTTTATTCCCTATGACTCAAGAAATATCGAATTTAAGAACCCTTTCGGCAGCGTTGCCGCAGGGGAGAATATTCATTTTTCCGTGAATATGCCGCGCACGACGGGCTGCACCGGCGTTACGCTGATCTTTGTCGGGGACGGCGGGGAGGAATCGTATTACCGGCTGTATTGGCGCTCCACGGACAATATTACCGAGTGGTGGGAATGCGACGTCAGAGCGGAAACCGCTGGTTTGTACTGGTATTACTTTGAGTATACGATCCCCTGGGGCACGGGGAGGATCTGCCGCGCGGAGGCGGGCAGAGGGTGTTTTTCCGGCTCGGAGGAGCCGTGGCAGCTCACGGTCTACGATAAGGCGTTCGAAACGCCGGAGTTTATAAAGGGCGGCGTGATCTATCAGATCTTTCCCGACCGGTTTTTCCGTTCGGGAGAAAAAAAAGAAAACGTCCCGGCGGACAGGATCCTGCGGGACGACGTCGGCGCGTTGCCGGAATGGAGGCCCGACGAAAACGGAAGGATCCGCAACAACGATTATTTTCAAGGGGATCTCAGGGGCGTTGAGGAAAAGCTGCCGTATCTGAAAATGCTCGGCGTGACCTGCGTTTACTTAAACCCGATCTTCGAGGCGCATTCCAACCATCGCTACGACACGGCGGATTACGGAAAAATCGATCCGCTGCTCGGCACGGAGGCGGATGCGCGTTCCCTCTGCGCGAAGGCGGCGGAATACGACATCTCGGTGATATTCGACGGCGTGTTCAGCCATACCGGCGCGGACAGCGTATATTTCAACAAATACGGGCGCTACGGCGCGGGCGGCGCTTACAACGACGAAAACAGCCCGTATCACAGATGGTATAAATTCGGCGAAACGCGGGATGAATACGACGCGTGGTGGGGCATCGACACCTTGCCCGAGGTCGACGAGACGGAACCGTCTTATGTGGATTTTATCACGGGCGAGGGCGGCGTGATCGAAACATGGCTCGGCGCGGGCTTCCGCGGCGTCCGGCTGGACGTGGCGGACGAGCTGCCGGACGAATTTCTCGACCGCGTGCGCGCGGCGGTGAAGCGCTGCGGCGACAATTATCTGCTCGGCGAGGTATGGGAGGACGCGACGAATAAGATCTCATGGGGCGCGCGGCGGCGGTATCTGCTCGGCGCGCAGCTCGATTCGGTGATGAATTACCCGTTCCGCGAAGCGATCGTCGGATTCGTCGCGGACGCCGATTCCGCCGGTTTTATGAACAAAATAACGGAAATTGTCGAAAACTATCCCCCGCCGGCGATGCATACGGCCATGAATCATCTGGGCACGCACGATACCGCGCGGATCCTGACCGTTCTCTCGGGCGTTCGGATCAAGGGGCTCGACCGGGATCAGCAGGCGAAAATATCGCTCACGGCGGAGCAGCGCGCCCTTGCGAAGCGGCGGCTGAAAGCGGCGGCGGGGCTGCAGTATACCCTGCCCGGCGTGCCGAGCCTGTATTACGGCGACGAGGCGGGACTCGAGGGCGGCTCGGATCCGTTTAACAGAAGGTTTTTCCCGTGGGACGACGCGGACGCCGACCTGACCGCCTATTTCGTCGAATTGGGGCAAATGCGGGCGAATTACGACGTGTTCCGGAAGGGAGCGTTCATCCCGCTGTCGGATATGCTCGCGTGCGCCGCGTTTCTGCGCAGAGACGGCGATAAGGCGGTCGTCGTGATCGCGAATATGAACGCGCATGAGATCGATTATACGGTGTGTTATCCCCACGCGGATCTGATCCCGATCGTCGGCTGCGAGAAGACCGAAAACGGCGACCTGCGCGTGCCGTTTATCACCACCGCCGTGGCGGAAGTGGTGTTTTGAGAAACGGAAAGAAAAGACAGAACAAAAACGACGCCCGAGGGAAATCCCCGGACGCCGAAAAAAAGAAAGGACAGGCAGTCAAACGGATGTTAATATCTGTTCTGACGCCCAAATAATAACGTCTTCGGGTGTCGGCTTGACACCAGAACAGGGAATAGAACGCCAACGCTCTCGAATACAGAGATCGGAACTGTAAAATCCGGCGTCAATTGCTTTTGTTATTTCCTTATAGACGATCGCAAAGGAAACATTTTCTTTGACGGCTATTTGTTGAATAGTTTTTCTTGCAGAGTTTTTATCTGTCATGTCGAAGCACCCCAAATGAATAATAAATATCGTTCTTTGTGATGATAATATAACATAGCCGCGTTGTCGAATAATAAGAAAACCCGTCGAAAAAAAAGCCGCAAACAAAAAAATGTTTGCAGTTTTTTTATTATTCATTTAAAGCTTTGATAATTTGCGCGACTGCGCTTTTTTGCGAAACTGTCAACGTAACCCAATTGTCGAATATTTCTTTTAATTCCGGTGTGAGCTCAACCATTTCGGAATCGGCGAAAAATTGAGAAAGAGTAATGCCCATACTGTCGCAAATTGCCTCAAGCGTGGGAATCGACGGCACGGTGTTTCTGTTGAACATATTCCTCACGGTTGCGTCAGAAAGACCGCTTTCCTTTGCCAATCGATAGGTTGTCCACCCGCGATCAACCATCAGTTTTCGGATCCGTTCGATTACATCCATAATATCACCGTCCAATTGAGTATATTATATCGCCAATTTGAACGAATATATATTATTCAGATGTAATGAGAGTATCAGTAATATGAATGATTTATTGATCGTGAAAAAGCAGATAAAAAACGGAAGTATACTGAATGTCGATCTTTGTGAGAAAAGAGCGATAAAGCAGAATAATGGGCTTTGCCGCGGTATTACATCAGCTGATTCCGATTCTTCCGGTTTTTTATAAAAACCAATATCGGTTGTATCTCAGGAAGAACACTGCGTAGGCCACCAATGTGAGAAAAACGCATGAAGATGCAAAAATCTTCAATAGAACGCTGTTTTTTCTTTCAATAATAAAAGAGACCGTCTGTCTGTCCAGTCAACCATTCAGAAAAGAGTGGGACACAGGGGACGGGAAACGGTCTCTGCTTTCTTATATCACATTCCGGTGAAAAAAGCAACGGTTTTTTATTTTCCCCGCAGGCGTCTGAAAAATTCAGACAAAAGGGCGGCGCATTCGTTCTCCATAAATCCGCCCACGATTTCGGGCCTGTGGTTATACGGCAGCTCGAACAGATTGACCAGCGAGCCGAGGGAGCCTGCTTTCGGGTCGTAGGCGCCGAAGGTGACCTTGACGATGCGCGCATTGATGATCGCGCCGGCGCACATCGGGCAGGGCTCGAGCGTGACGAACAGCTCGCATCCCGGCAGCCGCCAGCCGCCGAGTGCTCTGCAGGCGCCGTCGATCGCCTCGAGCTCGGCATGGGCGAGGGCGTTTTTGTTCGTTTCGCGGCGGTTTCTGCCGACGGAAATGATCTCCCCGTCCCTTGCGACGACCGCGCCGACGGGGACCTCCCCTTCCTCCGCGGCGAGACGAGCTTGATCGAGCGCCGCCGCCATCAGCTCATTGTCCGTCATATCGATCCGGTTTTCTGGAACAGTATGGTCATGATGACCATACCGACCAGCACGAGGATCATCGGCGGCGTCAGGAGATACGCGCCGTAGCAGCTCTTTGTCGGCAGTGAGCTGAGGTTTCTCGCCGGGCGGGTGAACTTTTTGCGAACGATCAGAATAATCAGGCAGATAATGCCGAGCCCCGCGCCGATCGCCGTGCCGAGCATAGAGAGAAGCTCGCCCGCCTTTTCGAAGCCGTTGTCATACAGCAGCGAATAAACGATCGACAGGCTGTTGTTGAGAAGATGGATCGCGATGCCCGTCCAGAGCGTGCCGGTTTTGATCACGACGTATCCGAGAATGAGACCCGCGAGGAACGCGAAGGGCGTCTGCACGAGGTTGCCGTGCATGAGGCCGAACATCATCGCGCTCATGGTGATCGCGAACATATCACCGTAACGGCGCAGGGAATTCATCACCACGCCGCGCATGGCGTATTCCTCGAACACCGCGGGGAAAAGCGTGCTTCTTATTATATATACGGTGATGCCGAACGCCGACGTCGGCGTTCCGAAGAAGTCATAGGCGAACTCAACGCCGGTGGCGTCCTGAATAAATGAGCTGAGGTTGCCCGCGATGTAATCGGCGATCATCATCATGCCGAATCCGCCGAGGATGAATAAAAACGTGTCCGCGCCGTTTGTCGTCGCCTTGCCGTAACGGATCGGCTCAACCTTCAGGCCCTTTTGAAAAAGGCGGTTCACGGTGAAAAACGGCACAAAGAGCGACACCAGCGTGATCAGAAGATCTACGCTGATATTCAGAATCAGCTCCGTCTCGGTGTTGGGGTGCAGAATGTTTTTTGTTATGAAAAATATATACGGCATATACAGCACGTTCGCGAGCAGAATAAATCCGCCCGTGGCGATCGCCGCGCCGCTGCTGAGTCTCCGCAGGCGCTGTTTTTCAAGTATTCTCTGCCGCCGGACGCGGGCATCCTCGGGCGACAGGGCGTTCTGCCCGCCGTAGGGGTATTGTCCCCCGTAGGGATTCTGTCCCCCGCCGTTCTGCCCGCCGTAGGGATACTGACCGTTCGGATTTTGCCCCCCGTAGGGGTATTGTCCGTTCGGGTTCTGTCCGTATGGATATTGCGAATCGTTCATCGTGGAAATCACCTGTATTTTATAGGGTTCAAATTCTGATTTATCGAGGTCTTCGACCTCTCAATAATTCGGAATGCTGAATTCGGAATTCGGAATATCGGTGCGGTCGCAAGCGACACGCCATTATAGAAGATAAAACTCTTTATGCTGTGCGCAACGGCGGGATATTGCTTGATTTTCCGTTGCTCTTTGAATTATGACATTGTTATCTATAATAAAAAGGCGCGAAGCGCTTTTCCGAAATTCCGCATTCCGCATTACGAATTCCGAATTGGTAAATTCTGATTTGTCGGGGCGCAAACGCCCCGATAAATCAGAATTTACTCATTCTTCCCGCAGCACTTCTTATACTTCAGTCCGCTGCCGCAGGGGCACGGATCGTTTCTGCCGGGTTTTTTGTCCTTCTTCACGGGCTGCTTTTTCACCGTGCCGTCCGAACCGCCGGAGGTCCCGGTGACCGTCGCGTTCTGCGCCTTGCGCTGCGTGTCGCGCTCGGTGCGGATCTGCGCGAGGATCATCGTCTGCACGGTGCCGTCGATGATGCCGTTGTTCATTTCCTCGAACATATCGAAGCTCAGCTCGCGGAACGCGATCACGGGATCCTGCTGGCCGTACGCGCGCAGACCGATGCCGCTCTTGAGCTGATCCATGGCGTCGATGTGATCCATCCAGCGAAGATCCACGTTCTCGAGCAGGATCTTCTGTTCCAGCAGCTGCATCAGCTCGGGGCCGTACGCCTCTTCTTTCGCGTCGAGCGCGCGGTTTGCCTTGTCGACCATATAGTTATAGATCGCGTCGCCGTCGCTCTCAGAGGGCAGCGCGTCGTCGCCGATCAGCCATCCGTACTGTGTGCGCAGACCCTCGAGATTCCAGTCGCCGTGGTGGTTCGTTTTCGGGAAGTACAGCTCCCGCGCGCCCTCGAAGCTCTTTTCGATCATGCCGCGGATCGTCGCGTTCAGGTCGATGCCGTCGAGAATGCGGTTGCGCTGGCCGTAGATGATCTCGCGCTGCTTGTTCATCACGTCGTCGTACTGCAGCACGTTTTTACGGATCGCGAAGTTGTCCGCCTCGACCTTGCGCTGCGCGCTTTCAATGGATTTCGAGAACATCTTGGAGTCGATCGGCACGTCGTCGGGATAATTGAAAGCGTTCAGCGTGTTGAAGAAGCGGTCGCCCGCGAAGCGCCGGAGCAGATCGTCCTCCGCGGAGAGGTAGAACCGGCTCTCGCCCGGATCGCCCTGTCGTCCGCTTCGGCCGCGCAGCTGGTTATCGATACGGCGGGACTCGTGCCGCTCGGTGCCGATAATAAACAGACCGCCCGCGGCGCGTACCTTATCCGCCTCGTCTTTCATTTCCTCTTTATACTGGCTTTCCAGCTCGGCAAAGGTTCTTCTCGCGTTGAGGATCTCTTCGTCGTCGGTCTCCGCGAAGCCGGTCGCCTCGGCGATCAGCTCGTCGGTGAATTCCATCTTGCGCATTTTTGAGGTCGCCATGAATTCCGCGTTGCCGCCCAGAATAATATCGGTACCGCGGCCGGCCATGTTCGTTGCGATCGTGACTGCGCCGAATTTACCCGCCTGCGCGACGATCTCCGCCTCGCGCTCGTGCTGCTTCGCGTTCAGGACCTCATGCTTGATGCCCGCCCGTTTGAGGGCCCGGCTGAGCTTTTCGGATTTTTCGATGCTGACGGTACCGACAAGGATCGGCTGCCCTTTTTCATGACAAATACGGATCTGCTCGATGATGGCGTTGAACTTGCCTTCTTCGGTCTTATACAGCACGTCGGGATTGTCGGTGCGGATCATCGGCATATTGGTCGGGATCTCAACGCAGTCGAGACTGTAGATCTCCTGAAATTCGTCGCTCTCGGTCATCGCCGTACCGGTCATACCGGAGAGTTTTTTGTAAAGACGGAAATAATTCTGGAAGGTGATCGTCGCGAGCGTCTTGCTCTCGTGCTTGACGCTCACGCCCTCTTTTGCCTCGATCGCCTGATGCAGACCCTCGGAATAGCGTCTGCCGAGCATGATGCGGCCGGTGAATTCATCGACGATCAGCACCTCGCCGTCCTTGACGACGTAGTCGATATCGAGGTGCATCGTGCCGTGCGCCTTCAGCGCCTGATTGATGTGGTGCTGCAGCGTCAGATTATCCGCGTCCATCAGGTTGTCAAGGCTGAAATACTGCTCCGCCTTGGCAATACCGGTTTTCGTCAGCGTGGCGGTTTTCGCCTTCTGATCCACGACGTAATCGCCCTGGTCGGCGTATTCCTCTTCGGAATTTGTCTTGCTGTCGATCTCGCGGATCTTGACGGGCTTGAGGTGCTTGACAAAGTCGTCTACGATCTTGTAAAGATCTGTGGACTTGTCGCCTCTGCCGGAAATGATCAGGGGGGTTCTCGCCTCGTCGATCAGGATCGAGTCGACCTCGTCGACGATGGCGAAGGAATGACCGCGCTGCACGCGGTTTTCCTTATAGTTGACCATGTTATCGCGCAGATAATCGAAGCCCATCTCGTTGTTGGTGCCGTAGGTGATGTCGGCGGCGTAGGCTTCTTTTCGCTCGGCGTTTGTTTTCTCGTGAATGATGAGGCCGACGCTCAGACCGAGAAAACGGTAGACCTTGCCCATCCACTCGGAGTCGCGCTTGGCGAGGTAGTCGTTGACCGTGACGATGTGCACGCCGTTGCCGGCGAGCGCGTTCAGATACGCCGGGAGCGTGGCGACAAGCGTTTTGCCTTCGCCGGTCTTCATCTCCGCGACGCGGCCCTGATGCAGCACGACGCCGCCGATGACCTGCACGCGGAAATGCTTCATCCCGAGGACGCGCCACGAAGCCTCGCGGCAGACCGCGAACGCCTCGGGCAGAATATCGTCGAGCGTTTCTCCGTTCGCGAGACGCGATCTGAACTCGTCGGTCTTCGCGCGAAGCTCCTCGTCCGACAGCGCGGCGTATTCTTCCTCATACGAAAACACCTTATCGGCAAGGGGCTGTATTCTTTTGACCTCTTTGGCGGAATAGTCGCCGAAGATCTTTGACAGTAAAGACATGATATCGTTCCTTTCCCTATAAATAATTATATATAATTTTCCATAATAAATTCTTTGAAATATCAGTATAACACGTTTCGGGAAGGAATGCAAGCCGAAAAGCAAGAAAACACCGGCGCGGAGCACAGAAAAAAGTTGAAAGCAATAAGCGGCAAAGAAAACAAAAAGCTTCGGCGCGCACGGAAGGCAGGATCAGTCCGGTCGCGGGCGGGGCGGAAAGCAGGGGGAGACGAAAAAAGCCGGGGATCGGTTGGGATCCCCGGCAGACAAATCAGCGGATGTATTATGTGTAGGAGAAAGTATACGCGTATGTAGTCTCTTCCATGGACATCATGGCGAACGTTGCGGTATCGATACCCATCTTCAGCGTCGCGGGAATTGTGATCGTCTGCATCGAATAATACGTTGCGGATACGGGATATCCCTGCGCGCTGAATTTGTACTCTACGGTAGGATTCGTGATGGAATTCTGGAATTTATAAGTCTTTGACGAGCCGACCAAAGATGTGGCGAAAGCGATACTGTCGTGGATCGTGACGGTAATGCCGTCCACATCGCCCATCGTGCCCAGCAGATCTTCGCTCATCTTCTTCACGGTCGCGGAATCGTGGAGATCCGGGATTACCTGCAAAAGAACCTTTGCCGCCGCGGGGGAGACAGATTTTTTCGATACAACAAAATCATTGAAAACAACTTTGATGGTATAAGAGCCGTCGCTTGCCGGCGTGTAAGTGATGCTTTTCACAAGACTTGCCGGAATTTCTGGAACGACAAAATTCTCGTCGTCAGCAACCGGGAGGTAGGAGTTATAATACGAGCTGGTGTAGCTCTGCGCATTTTGGGTCGTTTCCGTCTTGTGTTCGCGGATCTCGTCCTGCATGGACGACATCGCCGAGCCGGTAATGCTCAGACCGGCTTGCACGGCAATGTCGCCGTAGGAGGTATAATCCTTGGTATAGACGTACCGTTTTCTGTGAGAGCCTTCCGGCGCGACCTTCAGCGCGTTTGCGTTCATCAGGCGGGCAAGCAGAATGGACGTTTTGGTCTCCAGTCCTGCGGCATATCTGAGCGTAAGGCGGGCGTCGCGCGTCGTTACGCGGCCGTCAAGATCGAAATCTCCGTTGATTCTGCCTTCGGGGACCGGGTCGATATAGGATGCGACCCGCAATATTGCCTTCGCGTCCGTGGAAGTGATGGATCCCGATGCGCCGCCGATATCTGCCGTTTCGTTCCAGCTGGCGACCGATTTAGCGTGCGCCGTCACGGAGAACATGGCAGGCGAGAGCACCGCAATCGTGAGCACGGCGGCAACAAGGAAAGAAAGAGCTTTGTTGAAGCGCTTCATAATAATAAACCTCTTTTCAATAGTAACATCGGGAGAAACTCCCGCACGATGCTATCTTAACATATTTTCCGCGCTTTGTAAACAATATTATTTGTTTAAATTATGAAATTTTATCGTCAGAATGTAAATAAATGTTGACGGAACTGACCTCTTGGGCTATAATATATAAAAATGTATTGTTATTAAAAGGGGATATATCCGATGAAAAAGAGCTATATTGTGACGGCGGTGCTGATCCTTGTCGCCGTTTGTCTTGTGATCGCGTATGTGATGCGCGATAATATCACGGGCTTGTTTAAAAAAGCCGACCCCGAGGGGACGACCGCGCCGCCGCCTGCCGAAATGGGCAATGACGACTATCTCTCCCTGCTGAAGGGCTCGGTCGATAACGCGGAGCCGATTATGAAAACGGATATCGACGGCGTGTATTATACGATGTCGAAAAAGGGAGAGGTCAAATTCTATTCCGTGAAAGATATGACCATCAGTCAGCTTGCCGAGTCGAACGCCTTTGACGTTACGGTTGTCTGCACGGAGCAGCGCATCCCCGCGAAGGTTCACTGCTATACCGCGCCGGACGGCACAATTACCGGGTACGGGCTGTTCACGGCCGCGAGCTCCGACGCGGAGGTCTATATTTACGACTACGCGTTCTTCAAGCTCACGGCGCTGCCGGACTCCTACGCGGCGAACGATTCGTATCTTCTGCTCGTTGATACGACGAAAGAGGATTTTTATTCGAACGATAAGGTTTACGAGGAGAATTTCCGCTTCAACACAAAAACCGGCGAAACAGGCAACATCCTTTCGACGGACAACCGCGGCTTTGACGATGTGGGCGCCTTCCGGGGCGACTATACGATGCTGACCGACGACGCCGTCAAGCGCTGCGGAGAGAATTTCCTGTTTTTCTCTGCGCGGCAGTATCACCTTTATTCGAAGGATCACACCATGGATCTGTATATCGCGGGCGGCTCGGGAAATAACCGCGACAACAACCGCTATATCCAGAACGTGGCGGATTTCTGGTTCGCGTTTGACAGCGAGGGCAGAGTGCTTGCGCTGCAGAAAAAGGGCGAAGGGTTCGCGCTTGTCGCTTATGACGGCAAAGAGCTGACCGAGGTGAAAAATTTCGACGGCGGATATGAGAACTATATCAGAAGCGGCGACTGGCTGCTGAACAAAGAAACGTTTGAGATCGTTCACCTTTCCGACGGCAGCAGTCGCGCACTGAAGGTGAACAGCGCGAAGAAATTCACCCCCGACGTGTTCGTCACCGACGGGAAAACCGTTTTCCTGCGCGGCGTTTCCGACGGTGTGGCGGCCTTTGCGATCGGCTCGGTCGGCGGCGAGGCGCGCTGCTTCTATAACAATATATTCGCCGGCGTTTTCTCGCCGATGATCCTGAAGGACGGCGGCGTGATGATGTCCGTATCCGCCGACGCGCAGGGAAGCTCGTATTCGATCAAGATTTTTAATGTGTAAGATTCGAGAAACGAGAGACGAGATTCGAGATATGAGAACGAGAAAAGGAGAAACAGTATGGCGCTGAAAGACATTGACAAAAAAGCGGATTCGAAAGGCAAAGGGATTGCCGGCCTCTGGACGTTTATCAAATTCATCTTTGTGAGCCTGATCGCGATGATCGTGCAGTTTGCCCTGCTGAATCTTCTGCCGCTGATCCCGTTCATCAAGGAGATGTACGCGCAGAACGAGCCGTTTGAGTGGTGGGTCTTCTTCTGTTCGGCGGAGATCGGCGGTCTCGGGTATTTCATTGTAAACAACACCGCGAACATCACCGCGCAGATCGTTTCGTTCTTTGTGAACCGCGAAAAGACGTTCAATTCGAGCGCGAATATCGCTATAACGCTGCCCATATATATCGTTTTCACGCTCGCGCTCATTGCGTTTTCCGCGTGGCTCAACCCCACGCTCAAGGATGTGTTCATCGGCCTCGGCTGGGGAGACGGTCTCGCTGCGAACACTGCGACAATGATCTGCTCCGCGGTGCAGTTCTTCCTGTATTTCCCGGTGGACAAGATCCTGTTCCACAAGAAAAAAGAAGAAAAACCTGCCGAAGAAGAGAAATAAGATAGACACGTCTCGCCTCGCCGGCAGCCGCGCCCGGAAGAAAACGCGCAAAATGATCCGTAAAAAATTTTTCGGTGATTTTTCAAAAAAGTATAGACAATTAAAAAAAACCGTGATATAATATCACGGTGCTTGGGGGCGTAGCTCAGCTGGGAGAGCGTACGGTTCGCATCCGTAAGGTCGAGAGTTCGATCCTCTTCGTCTCCAACACAAAAATCGGCATTCTTAGCGAATGCCGATTTTTGTATGGTGGAGCAAGAGGATCGAACCGTCGAGCAAAACGCTCCGGTGGAGCGTTTTCTGAGCGGGGCAAAGCCGAAGCGATCGGGAGCGGCATTCTTAGCGAATGCCGATTTTTGTATGGTGGAGCAAGAGGATCGAACTGTCTGTAAAGGGTAAACTGAAAATGTAGGAAAACGCCAAACGAAAATGTAGGTTTTTCGGCAAGCGAAAGACTCCGTGATGTACAATACAAAGCGGAGGCGAACAGTATGAACTTCCGGAAAGA
>JAFRPB010000129.1 GCA_017429345.1 Clostridia bacterium
GGCACGCACCTTGCTTGCATCTTTCCCGTCATATCGCCCAAAAATCCCTTGAAAGGCGACAGCCTTCCTGCGGTCTTTTTGAACGATCTGACGAAAAATCTGACGGCGCAATCTGCGCACCGGAATTAATCAGCGCTTACCTAGCGCGTTTTTTGAGGCAAAAAATGAAATTATACATTTCCTTATCCCTCATTCCTTATCCCTTATCCCTAAATTCTGATTTGCGAGCGGTTTTGCTGCTCGGTAGATCAGAATTTATAGAACAAATTCCGCCCGGTGCGCGAAGGCGCACCGGGCGCGAGTGTTTTTAATCATTCATCTGTTTTCGCAATTTGAAGCATACACCTCGGATCTCGACTCTCAAGCCTCATCCGACCCGCGGATACCCCTGATACAGGTGCTCGATATTCAGATCCTCCGGCATTGCGAGACCGTGGGAGCCGCAGCCGCCGTCGATCGCATGGCAGCCGTGATCCATCGCGAAGCCGACGAGGGTGTTGTACCCTGTCCAGTGCGCGCGGATCAGCGCGTTAAACATATCGAACGCTTCGGAATTTGCCCGCAGCTCGCCGAGCGCCTCGATCCCCTCGGGACCGTAACGGTGCATCAGGGAGTCGTAATTGCCGTTATACACGAGAATAAAATCATACTTATCCTCTATGATCAGCTCCGACGCCTTCGCGTTGACCTCCCCGATCGTATCGTAGATAAAATAATCCATATCGCGTTCAAGAAAGATCTTTGAAAGGCTGCAGTCCGTCTCGGCGACGATCGCGGGGCGTTTGCCCGCGCGGATCAGCGCGTCGAACAGTGAATCAGTCCTGATCACGGGCTTTGTGTATGACTGAATGCCGTGGATCTCCGGCTGCGCGCCGGTATACATCGTGCCGAAGCAGACGGGCGTAACCGACGGCATCACCGTTCTGTACGGCAGCCGCAGCTGCGTCCCGTCGAGCGCCTCTTTCATCAACTGCGGGTATTTCCCGCGGATCCACTGCGCGATCGCGTCGGGATTATACATGAATACGCGGTCGGCCTTTTCGCCGCGGAACACGCGGTCGACATATTCGTTCAGCCGTGGATCCGGCGCGGCGGCGAGCGCCGGCGCGTCAACGCCCATGGCGTATGCGAGAGCGCCGCAAAGCGCGTCCAGAGAGATCGGGTTCAGTTCGTCATTCATAGTCATCACTCCGTCAGTTCCGTTCCCAGATATCCATGGCGGTACGGCGGTTCTCATTCAGTATCACGTTGGAATAGCCGTAAATGCGCTTCTGCATCTCATAAGCGGCGCCGGGGAAATCGCATACCCACACCCACTTATTGTCAAAATATCCCTGACGGTAGGCGTCAATGCGGTAATCGTCGTCCGGCACCTGCTGCTGAACGATCTCATAGTTATACCACTGCCCGAGGATCGCGCGCGTACCGTATGTCAGGATCTCCGATTTTGTCATATCCGTCTGAATATAACTCATGAATGTGTTGACAAGATTGCCCATTTCTGTAGCTGACGTGCCCTTGAATTTATCGATCATCGCGGTCACAAACTGCCGCTGCCGTCTTGTGCGGCCGACCTCTTCCTCTGCGTCCACGTGGCGCATACGCACATACCAAAGCGCCTGGAAGCCGTCAAGATGCACATGCTCGCCCTCAACCGCGGGATTCGCGGTATAACCGGTCTGCTCGTTGATATACTTTGCCTCGCGATCCGTCACAGCGACCTCAATACCGCCGATGCCGTCGATAATATCGCGGAAGGATTGAAAATCCACGCCGACGAAATGATCGATATGTATCTTGAAATAGTCCTCAATATTTGAGATCAGTCCCGACGGTCCGCCGTAAACAAAGCTTTCGTTGATCTTGCACCATATTGTACGCTCCCCTTCGTCGAAGGTTGCCCAGAACCAGCAATCTCTGAAAATAGACGAAAGCACGACCTGTTTGGTATTCAAATTGATCGACGCGAGCATCATGGAATCGGATCTGCCGTCGGAACCGTCCTCATTGCGGTCGATGCCGGCAAGGAGGATATTGATCACCTTTGTGCTCTGCAGGTAATAATTCGAATTTCCCTGCTTTTTCCAGTCTTTGATGGCGTCATACAGATTGTATCTTTCGTCGCCTTCATGAACGGGCACAATGGTGCGGACTTCCGCTCCGTCCTCAATATAAGTCGTCTCCGTCGACGCCGCGTCGGACGGTTCCTGCGAATCGTTGTTCCGATCTATTTCAACGACCTGATAATTGACCGTTTTGAAATACGCGATCCCCAAACCCGTCAGGGCAAGTGTCAGCACGATCAGAATAATGACGATCGCGCAGGCGACCTTATAACCGACGGAGTATTTTTCTTTCTTTTTGTTTTTTTTGCGCTGCCGACCCGTTTTCGGCGCAGCAGCAGCTCTCTGCGCAGGGACAGTTCTCTGTGCAGCGGCTGTTCTCGAATCAGGGGCGGTTCTCTGCGAAGTGGCGGAAACCGTTCGTCTGCCGTTTTGCTTCGTTATCGGCGCGGATCCTCTTGTCGTACGGGAATTCGCTCTGTTATATGAATCAGCTCTGTATACACGCTCTGAATTGTTGCGTCTTTCCCGAATACCGTTGATATTCGGGATATCATCCGTATCCGCACTTGCGGATCTTCTCGTCGGTCTGTCGGAACCGTCTGCCATTATCTCTCTCATCCTTCCCTGTACAGGATCAAATCAATATAGTATATCATATCCTGTCAAAAAATGCAAGTTTTTCCCTGACGACTTTGACGTGACTTTAACGGATTCTGCAGGATTCTGCAAAGATCGAAACGCATCCGCGGCGGTAGGCGATCTCCCGAAAAACGCGTTTTCAGCGAACGAGAGACTTGCGATTGCGGATCAGCTTTTCCGCAAAAATACGCTGATCGAAGCAGGTCTCTGCAAACGCGCGGCCGGCCTTGCCGAATTTTTCTCTTTTCTCACCGTCTTCGATCAGGCGCAGCGCCGCCGCGGCGATCGCATCGGCGTCTTTGAGCGGAATGACAATGCCGGTCTCGTCCCGCTTCATTGCGTCGGTCGGACCGGGAATATCCGTTACGACCACGGGAACGCCCATCGCCTCCGCCTCAACGACGGACATACCGAAGCCCTCGCGATAGCTGGGCAGAATAAAGACGTCCGAGGCTGCGAGATACCGTTCCACATCCGGAACGCGCCCGGTTTTGACGATCTTATCCTCGGCGCGGAAATAACCGATATCGTCGATCGTCTCCTCTTTTTCGATCGGCCCGACAAACAGAAGCTTCACGTCTTCCCTCGTATCTGTTATCTTTTTAAACGCCTCGAAAAGCTCGTTGCAGCCCTTGTCTCTGCCGAGTCTGCCCACAAAGCACAGCACGGTTTCATCCGCCGCGATACCGTATTGCGCCCGGATCTCGCTTCTCCACTGCGCTTTTTTCGAAATATCGAACTTTTCGAGATCCACGCCCTTTGCGCTGCCGTTCCAGATCACTTCGCTTTTTTTCTCATCGTAAAAGCCCTGTTCGCGGCAAAAACGCAGATTGCCGAAGGAATCCGGCTGCACGTTTGTGGAAAGCCGGCAGGTGATTTTCTCAATCGTACGGAATACCGTCCGCTTCAGCCCTTCGCAGGAGACGAACACCATGCCCCACTGACAGTAAAGCCGCACCGGGACGCGGGCAAAAAAGCCCGCGATCGCGCTGTAGAAGGACGCGTTCGGCGTGGAATACTGCAAAAGATCGAATTTGCCGTTTCTGAAGATCCTGTACAGCGCGGGGATCGAACGCAGCGTGCCGACCGGATCCGCTCCGCGGGGCATATTGACCGAAAACGCGTGCACATAGGGAAAATCCTTTTCAAACGCGGTTTTGTATTCCGCCGTCATATTCGTGACGATGCTGACTTCAAAGCCCTCCGCATGATACAAAGGCAGAAACGGCCTGATCCAATTGTCGATCGAGCTTGATACGGTGGTGACGATACAGATCTTCTTCATGCGTTCCGATCGCCTCCGTTCAGCAAATTTTTTCTGACGATCCCATCCAGCCGCTCGCGGTTGTTCTCGCCAATAAAGCTGTTATGCGGCGAAACATAGACGTTTTTCATGGAATACAGCGGACTGTCCGCGGGCAGCGGCTCCGTTTCAAAAACGTCGAGCGCCGCGCCGAGAAGTCTGCAGGACTGCAGCTCGGCGATCAGCGCGTTCTCATCGATCAGTCCGCCGCGGGCGATATTCACAACGACGGCGCCGTCCTTCAGCAAAGAAAGCCGTTCGGCGCCGAAATAGTGTTCGGTCTCCCGCGTCAGGGGCATGGCGATCACCAGAATATCCGTTTCCGGCAGCAGACGGTCCGCCTGTGAAACGGGGACGAACCCGTCCGCATAGGGCGACGCGATCTCGCGCACGTCCACCGCCGTGATCCGGCAATCAAAGCCCCTGAGCCGTTTCGCCGTCTCTCTGCCCGCGTTACCGAAACCGAACACGGCGACATGCTTGCCGCAGAGCTCGAACACGGTGCGGCTTTTGCGCCATTTTCCGTAATTCTCAAAAAGAAACCGTGCGTTTTTATAAATGCTCAGAATGCCGAACACCGCCCATTCCGCCATCGGACGGCAATAAGCGTCACCGGCGTTATATACGGCGATCCCGCGCGCGGCGGCGTATTTCTCCGGGATCCTGTCGCGGCCGACGCTCGTGAGCTGTATCACGGAAAGCGACGTAAAACTTTCCATATCATTATATTGAAATAGCGCGTTGCAGATCACTGCGCCGTATTTTTCGGGCGTCGCGGTCCGCGCGCGCTCATCCTTCTGTATATCGACGCAATACCCCGCGTTTTCAAACTCCGCGATCTTCGCGGGAGTCACGGGATACGCGCCTGTTATCAGCAGATTCATTTCATTCCCTCCGTAATCCGACGGACGATCCGCGCTGTCTCGACCCGGTTTTTCTCAAAAAAGACCGCGTCCTGTCGGGATAAAAAATCCTCATAGACGCGCATTCTGCCGATTCCGTCGACAAAGATCCGTTCAATTTCCCGCGGATCGGTATGTTCTTTGATGTTACAGAAGCTGCGGGAAAGGATCACCCGCGAGGAACCGAGGCGGTAATGCTCGGCAAGGATATTCTCCGCATGGAGCGTCCCCTGCCCGAGAGAAGCGACGCCGCCGATCCCGAAAGATACCCTGCGGGATCGGGCGATATCGCAGATCCGTTCGACGGTTCCGTCGCACAGCAGCTCAAACATGAATTTTCTGCCGAGTCCCAGATGCAGATCGTTCAGCCCGATGTGGATCCCGTCGATCCCGGGCAGCGAAAGAATCGCGTCGAGATTTTCGACCGCCTCCGTCGTTTCAACGAGCAGTCTTGTCCCGACGCTGCCGCCGCAAAGATCGAGAAACCGTTCCGCCTCGCCGACGGTTTTGAAATACGGCAGCATGATAACGTCGGCGCCGGCGTCGATCGCGTCGCGGATCTCCCCCGCAGAGCCCTCCCAGAGCGGGTTGACGCGCACAAGAAGCCGCGCTTTCGTCAGCGACTCGCGGATCGCCGCGGCGTCTGCGACGGTGTGATCGGACTTGACCGTATTCATTCCACGCTGTCGCTCTTCCTTGCCGCGCTTTTCGAGATCGACGAAAATCTCGTTCACGCCGGCTTTTTCTGCGATCCGGGCGACGGCGGGATCGTTTGTGATATACAGATAATCAAGCATCGCTCCCGCTCCTTTGTCCGGTTACCGTTTTTCCCTCGTTTTCGTTTCCCCGGGCGGAAAGGATATCTACGACGGTGCTTTTCAGGATCTTCAGATCAAACCGCCAAGAGAGGTTCTCGGCGTATTCGACGTCGTATTTCAGGCGTTCGTCCCACATCACGGTTTTTCTGCCGTTGACCTGCGCCCAGCCGGTCACGCCGGGACGCACCGAAAACCGCTTTTTCTGCTCCTCAGTATATTCCTCAAACGGCCACGGATGATAGGTCAGCACCGGCCGAGGTCCGATAAAGCTCATATCGCCCTTCAGAATATTCACAAGCTGCGGCAGCTCGTCAACGCTCGTTTTTCTGAGGATCGCGCCGACGCGCGTCACGCGCGGATCGCCGCGCCGGGAGTAAACGCCGCTGCCGGTATGCTCCGCGCCGACCTGCATGGAACGGAATTTATACATGGTAAAGGGCTTTCCGCCAAGCCCGAGTCTGGTCTGCCGGAAGATCGCCGGTCCCGGAGAATCGATCCGCACCAGCGCCGCGACGGCGGCCATCGGCAAAGCCCCCGCCGCGAGAAGCGCGGCGGAGCCCGTTACGTCAATGATTCGCTTAACGGTCTTATAGATCATATTTGCTCCTTCAAAGGGTGATTTGTCGAGCTCTTTGACCTCTTTTAATGGACAATGGATAATGGATAATGGACAATTTCGGAAAAGCGCTTCGCGCCTTTTTATTATATATGTGATATTGGGGCGTTCTGATAAAAGAACTTAACGCAGAGAAGTTTTTCTTTTACCACAA
>JAFRPB010000130.1 GCA_017429345.1 Clostridia bacterium
ACCCCTGCCGTAAAGGGCGCGGATCTCCGGTGGAGATCTCTGCCTTCAGGCAGAAGCGCCGACCGAACCGGCAGGTGAGAATCAGGGATGCCTTCAGCGTCGATCGGGCGGTCATGCCCGCCCCTACAAATTGTCGCCCGACGCCGCGGAAAACATCCCGATAAATCAGTATTTACGTCTCCTCACCACCGTGCGGTATTCCTCCCGCACGACGCGGCAGAGTACGCCCTTGTCGAGCACGAACAGGATCTCGCCCGCGGCGGTATCGCCGATCTTGTCGTACAGCCTTCCCGCGCTCATACTCTCGCCCTGCACCGTATACGGGCTGTTCGCCACGTAGCCGACGAGACCGAGGCCGGGCATTTCCACGCGGATCGCCTCGCGGTCGTGCTCGTTGTCCGGTTCCTTGACCAGGCGCACCTTCATCCCCTTTTCCATAAAGTCCTTCCCGTGACGGTAGCTTGTGCCGGTGATGGTAAAATACATTGTTTCCATAAGAATTCTCCTTTCACTTTCGGTTCCAATTGAATTATACATTTTTTACTGTCCGCAAATCCTCCCTCATAACAGCTTTTTTATTTATTGATCGCACAGTATAGACCGCGGAAAAAGGCGGGATAGTCCTGCCCTTCGGAGAGGCCGGACACGCCGCCGTCTCCCGTTTCGAGGATCTTCCACGTGCCGTCCTCCAGCTCCGCGAAATCCACGGTATAGAACGACGCGGGCAGTGCGCGGTATTTGAGGATCAGCGCCTCCGGCGGAGCGGGCGCGAAGTCGCCCTGCCCGGAATTCCGGCTGACGCACAAAACCTGCCCCTGAACGTAATACGCCCGGTATTCGTTCGTTCTGCCGATGTATTCTTTCAGCTTGAGATATTCCTTGATACAGATCCCGCCGGTGTAGAGGCCGCCGCGGTAACGGTAGAATTTTTCCATTTCGCGATCGAATTCTTCCCGGGTGACCGTATTCTCGAAATACCGCGGGAAATCGGTCCCCTTGACGGATTTTACGTAATCCTTGACCATAAACCGCCGAAAGGATCGCCTGACTTCATCGAGATCCACCGGAGCGCCGTCGGGGAAGGTCAGCATTTTCGCCGTGTCCTCCCCGAGGGCGGGATACACGTTGGGAAAAACGTGCATATATTCGTACTGCGCGGGATCCGTGACCAGATGGACGTTGCGTCTGAGCAGCTCCATATAGAACGCCTCGTACTTTTCCGGCTTCATCATCCACCCGCGGTAGACCGCGCGGCGCGGCAGATCGAATTTTTCCGTCAGGACGAGCCGGTCGCCGTGGAACCATTTTTCGTAATCAAACAGGACCGCCTCGTACAGTCCCGTTTCGAGACACGCGTCGTATTCGCGGGCAAGATCGGGGTCCACCGCCCTGCGCTCGAAGAAATCCGAGGGAAAAACGATCAAAAGTTTCTGTTTCATTTTTTCACACCCTTACATTTTACAGTATTCGACGCGGATCTTTCCGTCCGCATCTTCAAAAATGTGCGCAAGGGCGAAAGCGCCGCCGTCGGCATAGAGATACGACTCGACCGTGTGCGTAAGCCCGCGTTCCGCGGCGTGATCGCGCAGCCGCTGCAGGTCGGCGAGCAGCGATGGCAGCAGTTCGGCGGGGATCTCCGCGCCGTCGGCGATCAGAAAGCTGTCCGCTTCGAGATAGTCGATCGCGACGCCGTATTTCCCGGCGAACGCCCGGGCGGACGGCGTCAGCTCCTCTACGCCGATCTCCGCGTCCGGCGCGGCGATCTCCATACTTACCAGCAGCTCGTCCGTGCGCCATTTCCCGACGCGGACGACGTCCTTCTCCGACGCGTCGAAGGGGACCAGCCCCACCGTGTCGCCGCTCAGGCCGAGGCAATAGTATTCGGGACCGTCGTCCACATTGCGAAACAGCAGCCGGCAGGTCACGCCCTCGACGGGGCCCTCCCGGAACGCCTGCTCCCAATAGGCCGCGCCGTAGAGCGTTTCGCAGGTCTGCATAATATCGTAGGTCAGCTTCATCTCGACGTCGGCGGCGCTCTCGAGCTTTTTTATTGCCGCGCGCAGCTCCGGCGCGTTTTTCCACAGCGGCGTATCCGTATCCCGCGGAACGCTGACCGTCTGCGCGTTCACGGTCTCTCCGTCCGCCGTCAGCGCCAGCCGGACCGAGCCGAGCTGAATGCTGTCGCGGCGGTCGAACTGCCGCAGATACTGTTCCAGCGCCCGCGCGGCGGCGCGGGTCTCTTTGCCGATATTGCAGATCCGCACCTCCTCAGTCGAATAAATCGAAAAACTCATCATACTCTTCCTTTCTGTCCGGAAGTGACCTTCCGTGAACTTCCGGATACAGTATAACCTGTCAGCTGTACGCAAATCAGGACTCATACCGTGCTTTGTCCTGAAATTTGACGATATTTGTATTTTCTGGTATAATACCCGTATAAAACCACAAAATGATCCCCTGAAACGCAGAAAGGACGGGACCGAAGTGAACGATCCTCTCATTACCGCCGCGCTGGATTTCGCGAAACGGGTATTCGAAAACGATTCGGGCGGGCACGATTTTTATCACACGCTGCGCGTCGTCCGGCTCGCCGAACGCCTTGCCGCTGCGGAGGGCGCGGACCCGGAGACCGTTCTGCTCGCGGCGGCGCTGCACGACGTGGACGACCGCAAGCTCTCGCCCCAAACAAATGAGAAGAAGGACCGCGCCGTGAGGTTTCTGCGCGGGCAGGGCGTGCCCGAAGAAAAGATCCGTCTGATCCGTGAGATCATCGGCGAGGTCTCGTTCGTCGGCACGGATTCCGTCACGCCCGCGACGGTCGAGGGGAAATGCGTGCAGGACGCCGACCGTCTCGACGCCATCGGCGCCATCGGGATCGCCCGCACGTTCGCCTATGGCGGCGCGCACAGCCGCGCGATGTACGACCCGGACTGCCCGCCGAAAGAGAATATGACCGCGGAGGAATACCTGGGCAGCAGCTCGCCGACGGTGAACCACTTTTACGAAAAGCTGTTTTTTCTGCGCGGTATGATGAACACCGAAACCGCGCGGGAGATTGCCCTCGGGCGGGAGGAATTTATGCGGGAATTCCTGCGCCGGTTTTATGACGAATGGGACGGAAAACAATAAAAAAAACACAAGCCCGTGTCGGACATTTCCCGACACGGGCTTGTGCTTTTTGTTTTTTAATCGCTCTGTTCCACTGCGGTTTTTTGTCCCGTGAAGGTTCCGCTCTCGTAATCTTTCGGTTCATCATTGAAATAGCTTGTGGTTTTCCACGAAACGGAAACGCTTCCGTCGTCCGCGAACGTGACCATATAATCCGTAATATGATATTGGATATCGTTATATACGGTTTTCTCGCTGAACGTTATGGTCTTTGCCGCCGGATCGTAAGCGTAGGACTGCAGAAAAACGCGGTCATTGTCATACTGAGCGTTGAACAATCTCTCCGCGCCGGATCCCCTGATAACCTCTTCCGCATACGTAGGATTGATTCCCTGCATCAGGTAATAATTTCCGTTATATTCGTAGATATAGTAGCCTCTGTTGCCCTGATGCACGGAATCTTTGTCGTAGTGCCGGGTTTCGCTGTAGGTTCCCTTGTAATAGCCGGGAATGCCGCCCTCAGCGTCGGCAAGCATAATATCGGTCTTCGGCTCGGCGAACACGAATTTCACGGTGCGCTCGGGCTGATCCTTCCCGACCTTCTGCTTCGGACCGTAAAGCTCGACCTCCGTCGGCTCGCCGGCAAGGACATAGCCGAGATATGTGGTCTTGAGCGTGGTGACGCCGTCGGCGTTCAGCGTGACGGTCCAGTCACGCGCGTCGGTAATCCCGTTGTCGGCGACTTTGAATACTGCGGTGTATCCTGCGTAAGCCGGGTTCTTATTATCGTCGATGAGATTGATCTTTGTCACCGTATTGTAATCCTTGACGATCTTGTTCAGGCGCTTCTGGAATTCCAGCCTGAGCTGGTTTTTCAGGTCCTTTTCGACCGCGTTGAATACGGGCTTCAGCTTATCGAGAAGCTCGCCCTTGAACTCGGCTGTGATCTCGTCCCGCATCTGCTGGCTGGGAAGTCCCCGCCCGGTCTGCCCGAGCTCGTCGTAGATCTCCCACATATACTGGTCGCCCTTGAGCCAGAATTCGTTGCAGTAATTGTCGATCTCCTGCTCGATCAGCTCCGCGGCGTCTGTCCCGTCGCTTTCCGCCTTCATGGAGATATCACGGATGATCGTGCGCCACTGCGGCATCGTGCGCGGCTTGCCGTGCCAGCGGTTCTCTTTCTCCATATACCAGCGGTAGCACATTTTCAGGTCGTCCTTGACCTTGTTCCAGCCGTAGGTATTCATCTCCGTCAGCGCGCGATCGACCACCCATACCGCCGAGCCGATCGTGCCGAGCAGGGAGTCCTGCGAAACGGAGATCAGAAGATACATCGCGTCCTTGTACATATTCGCGACGTCGGCGGGGGTCTTCTCGTCATTGGTCATCTGGATCGCGAGCGACACGGCGGCGCAGGCGATGCCCGCAAAGCCGAAGTCCTGCCAGAGCGCCTGCGTTGTGAGATATTTGTTCACGCCCTTCTCAAGACCGGGAACCGTCGCCATCAGCAGGTTCGCGATATTCGACCAGTTCGTCATCTTGTCGGCGGTCGCGTTGGCGCGTTCCTTGAGCTGATTGAGGAACGTCTCGGCGTAGGGTCTTGCCAGATCCCGGCATTTTTCGCCCGCCTGACCGCCGTTATCCATGTATTCCTGCATCGCGGCGACCGCGGCGGCGACGTCCGCCGTGCCGAGATCGGATACCGTTATCGCCTTCGCCATGCGCTTGCTCTCGTTTTTGAAGGTGAAACAGCCGAAGGTGGAGAAATGGTCGGTGTAAATTACGACCTCCTGCTTTTCGGCGTCCACGTCGTAAAGCACGGGCTCCCATTCGCCGGTTTCCGGATTCTTATACATCGCGGCGACGCATTTCGCAGGATCCTGCCCGGCCTCGACGTGCTCCGCGGAATACGGCACGCGGATCTCTGCGACGCCGTTCAGCTGATGGATATCGCCGAGAGAGATATTGTATGTCTTGTAATACGCGTCCATTTCCTCGCTGTATTCGGTCTCCTCAACGGCGCTGATGACAAGCGAGAAATCGCCTCCGAGATCGATATACCCCAGGTCAAGGCTCGCGGCTTTCGCCTTGAATACGGCGGGCTCGTAAGCGGGGACAGGGGCGGCTTCGGCGGAGCTCCACGTCTTATCCTCCTGCGCGTCGGCCGCAAACGGCACGAGCGCCTCAATCTTCGCCGCCATGCGAAGAATGGTGCGCGCGTCGGTGGAATTGATCTTGCCGTCGCCGTTCATATCGCCCGTTTTTTTCTGACTGTCGCTTAAGCTGTCGAGCTTTGCGGCGGCGCGCAGAGCGATGCGCGCGTCGGTGGAATTGACTTTTCCGTTGCCGTCCAGATCGCCGTAATAGGACGCCTCCGCGCCGAATGCGGCGGGCACCGCCGTCGAGAGCAGCAGCGTCAGGGCGAGCAGAACAGACAGACATTTTTTGATTGAACGCATATTTCCGACTCCTTTGTTTGCTTATTTGCTTTATATTATAGCATACCGGAATAATAAGGTCAATAAGCGCGCGGCAGTCCTTTTCTTGTTTTATATAAATTTTCTTCTCTGTAATAATAATTCTTCCCGCGCGCGCTTGACAAAACCGCCGCCGCGGGTTACACTCTTTTTATAAGGACGGTCTGTCGGGAATACGATTTCCCGCCCGGCAGACGCCGGCTGCATTTTCGGACGGGACGCGCGCCGGATCCGCGGCGGAAAAGCCAAATCACAGGCTGTTTCGCGTTCGGCGGGATAACCGGAAAAACCATAGATCGGAAAGGAACACCGTTATGCGCCTGATACAAAGAATCAAGTATATCTTTATCTTGCTGCTGTGTCTGATCCTGGGCGGCGATTTTTTCCCGGGAGTCCGGAATCTCATGAGAGCGGGGGACGTTACCATGATAAACAACGATCACGCGAAGTCCTTCGCGACGACGTATACGCGGCTGGTGCCGTATGCGGACAACGATAAGGACCGGCTGAGCTGGCAGGAGGGCATGGTCACCGGCAACGGGGAAAACGGAGCCGTCTGCGCCGGCGCGCCCTATGACGACACGCTCATTTATCAGAATATTCATTTCCTCATGCCCTCGAACGATCCGCGGCAGACGCCCGACGAGGTGACCGCTCAGCTCGAGGAAGCCCGGCAGGCCGTGATCAACGGCGACGACACGTGGGATATCCACGGCAGGAACGCCACTTACTTTTACGCGTTCCATCCCGGCCCCGTGCTGCGCATGACCGCGAAGGAACGCCTGTATCACAATTATATCCGCTGGACGGATTTCGAGACCGCGGAGGTCGGCGTTCGGTATACCGATATTCTCGGCGCATGGGAGCGCACGACGTTTTCTTCCCGCGAGGATAACGTCACGATCACGAAGATCACGAAATCAAGCCTCGGCGCAAAGGTCAATCTGACGCTCTCGCTGGACGACTGCTGGTCGATACGGGGCTTCGGCAACGGCGACGAGAAGAATATGCGCTATAAAAAGCTTGCAGATGGAAACGCCGATTATATCGCGCAGATCGCGCACTACCCCGCCTATGAAAACAGCGAACTGAAAAACGGCGGATACTGCGGCTTTGTGCGGGTGATCGTCGAGGGCGGCAGCAAAGAGCGCGTTACGCTCGATCCGACGAACGACGCGGAGAACGTCGCCGAAGAACCGAATCCCGCGATCAGGATATCGGACGCGGACGCGGTGTATCTCATCGCGCAGTGCGACCGCACGTTCGACATGGGCGAATTTGAGGATTTCAGGGCGGCGGAGAGCTATGCCCTGCTCGACGGACTGAGCGCGCGCACCGCCGCCGTCGCGGAAAAATACACCCGTGACGGCGCGTTCGATTACGACGCGGCGCTGAAGCCCCACGCGGAAAAGCACTCCGCGCTGTTCAACACGGTAAAATTCGATCTCGGCGACGACGGAAATGAGGCCGTGCCCAACGAAAATCTGATCCTGCTGCAGCGCAACAGCGAAACGCTGCTGTCCGCCATGACGGAACGGACGTACGCGCAGGGCAGATACGTGCAGATCTGCTGCGCAGGCACGTCCTTCCCGCGGCTTTACGGTATGTGGACGGGCGAGTGGAACCCGAGCTGGCGCGGCATCTACACGATGGACGCGAACGTCAACCTGCAGTCGTCCGGCATGAACACGGGCAATATGCGGGCTGCGGGCGAGAGCTATATCCGCTTCGTGCTCAAGCAGATCCCCGACTGGGAGGAGAACGCCGCGAAAACCTA
Organism: Clostridia bacterium; assembly: GCA_017429345.1. Lineage (GTDB taxonomy): Bacteria > Bacillota > Clostridia > Oscillospirales > Acutalibacteraceae > RGIG2774. The sequence goes on from JAFRPB010000130.1 coordinate 7,363, forward strand.
CGGCATGACGGACGCGATCCAGGTGCCCGTGAACACCGACGGCGACCGGGCGATGATGGTGGAATACAACCGCTGGTATCCCTTTGAATACTGGAACGCCGGCGCGAGCTGGATGCTGCTGCCGATCTTTGAGTACTGGCAGTGCTTCGGCAATACCGGGATCGAATACAACGGCCGGGATCTGGATCTGGAAAAGGATATCCTTCTGCCGCTTCTGACAAAGCAGGCGAATTTCTGGAAGCAGCTCTGCACGCCGGAATACTATACGGATACCGACGGAAACGCCCGCTATGAGGCGGGCAAAACGGCGCTGAACGAAGGCGAAAAGTATCTGATCATTCCTTCCTATTCCCCCGAAAACGCGCCCTCCGGCTACAACTCCCCCATCACGGCAAACGCGACGATGGATATTTCCGCCGCGAAGGACGGGCTGCGGATGACGGTCGAGATCGAAAAAGCCGTAAAGGCGCCGGGGTATGAGGAACGGATCGCCGCATGGGAGGCCCTGTCCGCAAAGCTGCCCGATTACCGGTTTGACGAGAGCGGAGCGCTCTGCGAATGGGCGATGAAGGAATACAGCGAAAACAACAAACACCGCCACATCAGCCATCTTTACGCCGCGTGGCCGGCGTTCGAGACGCAGACAGACGAAGCTCTCGCGCAAGCCTGCGATCAGGCGATCGAGAACCGCAACAGGGAAAACGAGGGCGAGGACGACACCGCCTCCCACGGCTGGGTCCATAAGGCGCTGGTCGCGGCGAGACTCAAAAACGCGGACTCCGCCGCGCACTCTCTTTATATGCTGACGGCGGATCACCTGTATTATTCCTCCCTGATGACGGATCACTACACCCACGGCGGATGGGGCGTTTTCTGCACCGATACCGCGATCGGTACCGTCGGCGTGATCGACGAAATGCTGCTTTACTCGAACGGCGGCGTGATCGAAGCGCTGCCCGCGCTGCCGGACGCGTGGAGCAACGGGAGCATCAAAGGGCTGCGCGCGCGGACGAACGCCGAAGTCGATCTCGAATGGAACGCGGACGAGGTCAGGATCACCGTCACAAGCGATAAGGCGCAGACGATTTCGATCGGCGTTTACGGCGGGGAAAAGCGCCTCGAGAGCTTCGCGCAGGGAGAGACGAAGGAGCTCGTGCTGAAACGGTAACAAAAGCGGGTCGGGCATACGATCCCGCCGATACAGAATAAACGCTCCGGGGAGGCGCGCAGAACGCGATCCCCGGAGCGTGTTTTTATTTTTCCGCTCAGAACGCCGTATACAAAAAGCTTCTGCTCTTCGCGAAGGGGATATAATCCTTCTCGACGTAAGTGACGTTGATTTTGCCGAAGCACGGCGCTTTGACAGAGCCGGTCAGCGGCGTCAGCGTGATCTCTTTCGTCTCGCCCGGCATCAGCCTGCAGGAGACCGGCGACACGGCGTAGGGAAGGCCGCAGACGGTCACGCCGGTGACGTAGATCTCATTTTCATGGGAGTCGCTGCGCAGCGTCGCCCTGATCTTGCCGTCCGAGGGGGTGAGGAAATTATCCCGCCGCGTCTCAAGGCGGATCGAAACGTCGTCGCCCGGGCTGTGGGAATCCGTAAACTGCGGAAACGCGGGGTCGGAATCCACATTGTCAAGATCGTCCGTCAGCAGAAGCTTCATCGCGAGCTCCAGCGTGTCGTCGTCCCAATAGCACTGACCGTGCGTCATCTCGCGGACGATCCATGTGTTCTCCGGCAGGAACGCGTTGGTCAGATCAAGATCGTTCGCCGGGGAAATATGCTTCCCGGTCCTGCCGTCCGCAAAGGTCTCGCCGAGGGGCAGGCATTCGCCGCCGGTACCGCTCGCGGTATCGACAAGCCCGTCGCCGTTGATATTTCTGCCGGCCGCGAGCTCGATCCCCTCGCCCATCAGAACGGATACGCGCACGCCGTCCGCCTGCGCTTTCTCAAGCACCTCGGGAATATGGCGCATCACGCCGTACTGCACCCTGTCGCATTCCTCGATCACCGCGGAATTTTTCTCCGGGTCGAGATACCGCGCCTTCATCGCGTCGTAATCCTTCGTGCTGCAAAGGCACCAGATGCCGGGGGCGGTCATCAGATAGCGGTCCATCAGCTCCGTGACCATGGAATAACCGACGTTTTTAAGAATGCGCGCGGGAATGAGATTCAGAAGCGACTCGATATACCACTCGTGCATACCAAGACGCAGAACGATGCGCGCCATCGGGCCGGGATTGAGACGGAAATCATTTTTACTCTCCGTAAACAGGTTGCAGAAGACCTCGGAGCCCGTCCACGCGGGGGAACAGAACAGAACTCTGCCGAGCGCCGAGCCGCCGAACGTATCGATATACTGCGCGGTGATCGTGCCGCCGTAGGAATTGCAGTAGATATCGACCTTGTCGCTGCCGGTCTGCGCAAGGACCTCGCCGATGAAGTCCTTTAACTGATCGGCAAGCGTGATCGCGCCGAGCCGCCAGTCGTAGCAGAAGAAGAACACGTTTTCATCGCCGACGCGCTCCGCGATAAACGGCACGATATGCGCGCCGTGATCGACCGCGCCCCATCTGCCGTTGCGGCGGATCGCGGCATAAGAGCTCTCCGCCGCGCCCACGACCGCGGGCGAAATATTGTTTACGGATCTGCCCTGCTCATCCACCGCGATCAGCTTGATCGACTCGCCGCCGAGATAAATGCCCGCCTCGGTCAGCTGTTTATAGGAGAACAGGAACAGCGCCTTGATCGCGCCGACGATCAGATCTTTTTTGACGTCGTCGAAGATCCATGTAACGGGCTGATAATATCTTGTCTCATTTTCGGTGCCCTTGTCGAGCACGAGCATGGATTCGCAGATCCCGGGGATCACGATCACCGGACGCACGGAAGCTTCCTGCGCGGGAGCTTCTTCCGCAAAGGCGGGGACGAGGCACAGCGCCGCAAGCGCGGCGGCAAGGAATACGCAAAGCAGTTTTCTCATTGTTTTTTCCCTCCCGAAGGGTATGATCATCGCGTCATACCCTATTTCCTGTATCTTTTCAGGCTCCGTCTCGGAATATTTTATTACAGATCCTGTTCGAGCTTCGCCGAAACGCGAAGGATCTTTCGCGCGTCGGAAGAGTTGACCTTGCCGTTATGATCGGCGTCGGCGGCGTAGAAGAATACCGACTCAAGCGTTTCGAGCCGGGCGGACGTCCTGAGCGCGAAGCGCGCGTCTGAGGAATTGATGCGCCCGTCGGCGTTGATATCGCCGCGCACCGCGATCGGAACGGACTGCTGCTGTCCGTTTTCGTCGGTATAAACGAACTTGTCGCCGCTCACGAGCGGACTGCCCGCGACCGCGTCGGAGAGCGAGATATTCTGCGGCGTGGCGAACGCGTCGAAGAAATTGCGTTTGGTCAGCTTCTGAGGCGCGGAGATCACGCCCGCTTCCGCGTCATAATAGATCCCGCTGCCGTCTTTGAAACGGAGAAGCGCTCCGAGATCGAACGACGTCGGCGCCGTGGTCGGCGTCGCGGAAGTCGCAGGCCCGGCGGTCGGCGACGTTGAGCCGGCGGTCGGATCGGTCTTCGTGCCGCTCGTCGGATCATCCGGCAGCCAGGGCTTTGTCGGCATGGTCGGCCCGCCGGGATTCGTTTTTTCTGCGCTCGTCGGCGCGGCGGTCGTGCGCGGCTCGGTGACGGTCGGCTGCGAGCCCGTCGTGACCGGAACGGTCGCAGTCGGCTCGTCCGGCAGCCAGGGCTTTGTCGGCATGGTCGGCTTGCCGGGATCCGCCGTCCCGGTGGTGGTGACGGTCTGCGAGGGCTTGCCCGTGGTCGGGATCGTCGGGAAGGTGGGGATCGTCTGCGATTCCCATGTGTAGGGAGCCGTCGTGGTGACGATCCTCGTGGGCAGCTCGGTGGTCGTGACGACCTGACCCGGCTTTTCGGTCGTGGTGACGACCTGACTCGGGTTCTCCGTTGTGGTGACGACCTGCGAGGGTTTTTCCGTGGTCGTAACGGTGGGCTGCGGGCCGACAGGAACGTCAACGCCGACGGTCTGGAAGAATTCCATGGCGTATTTCAGCGTAACGGCCGCGCCGTTCACCGTTTTGATCCCGGAGACCTCGACGGTATATCTGCCCTTCGGCACGCCGAGCCCGTCGGGACGGAAGATAATGCAGTTGTCAACGCCGTAACCGCTGTTCTCGATCGTGAAAAAGCCGTTCGAGCCGCCGGAGGCGAAAGCGTATTTTTTGCCGTCTGACTCGCGGGTGATCGTGACCCTGACCGAGCCGTCGGGCTTCATGTATTTATTCGGGCAGAGCGTGACGCTCCACGCGGTGCTGCTGTCGAAAATCCGATCGTCGGAGGGAACGTAGCCCGAGGGCGGCCATGTGATCAGGTCATAATCGCCGACCGGGGCGCTTTTGTCGACGGAATACGCCGCCGTGAAAATAGAGTCGTTCGGGCCCTGCGCGCTGCCGAAGGCGGTGCCGCCCATGCCGGGATTCAGGAACCATCTTCTGTGGCCGAGCGCGCCGATATTGTTGTTGTCGGAATCCGCCATCCACATATCGATGCATTTGAGCAGCGGGTCGAGCTTCGGTTCCACCGTGCCGAGCCGCGCGATATTGCTGTGGCTGGTGCCGTAGTAGCCCACGTCGTAGAAATCCTTATCCATATCGTAGGGCTGCGACGGGTAATGCGTCATCTGATTGATCGCCGCCATAACGACAGCGCCGCGCTGACAGTAGGGCTCATATTCGGTCTCGTAACGGACCGAATTGAGGCCGGCGAGCGCGCGGTAAAGATTCAGCCGCTGGAGCGTGACCTGCTTGGTGAGCGCGCTGACCTCGCCCGCCTTATACGGCGCGTGCGCGGACGGCGTCGTGGTATAAAGATTCTGCGCCGTGGAGGCGGGGATCGCCTTCAGTGTATTGATGATCTCACGCTTGGTCATCACGTGTCTGCCGGTCAGACCCGTCGTCATGTATCCGCTCGGCGACGAGAACGGCACGTCGGCGTCCTTGATCTCGACCGCGGGACCCGCGAGATCGACAAAGTCGATGCCGTTGTTCTTCGCGTAGGTCTCGGCCGCGGAGCCGCCGTAGCCGACGATCACGAAGCCGTCGGTCTTGCCTCGCGAGTTATATCCCACCGCGCGCGATTCGATCGAGGTCACGCACGCGGGGATCGTCAGCTTTGACAGGCCGTTGACGCGGGTGAACGCGTTCTCCCCGAGCCCGACGACCTTGTGGCCCTGCAGCGTTTCGGGAAGCTCATACTGATCCGCGTCGCCGGTCACGGAAACGATCGTCAGATCGCCGGTAAAATAGGCTATTCTGAACTGCATCTGCAGGTTCGCGAGCACGGCGTTGCCGACGTTACGGTAAGGCAGATACACAAGCAGCGCGACGACCGCAAGAACGACGCAGACAAGTCTGTTGATCGATTTATTCATACGGTTTTGTCCCTTCTTTCCGCAAAGATCTCAGCGTCGTCAGTTCGCGAGCGCGATCGTTTTTTCCGGCGCGGGCTCAAGCTTCGCCGCGATGCGAAGGATATACCTCGCGTCGGTGGACGTGATCCTGCCGCTGCCGTAGGCGTCGGCGGCGCGGGCGACGGGCACGTTCGGCAGAGCGAGCTTCGAGGCGAGCCGCAGCGCGGCGCGGGCGTCGGAAGCGTCAAGCCTGCCGTTGCCGTTGACGTCGCCCAGCGGCACGTAACGGAAGCGGATCTGCTCCTCGGCGGGGGCGGCGATCTCCGAAAGGGGAACGCTCTCCTGCGGCGCGTCGGCGGGCTGCGTCGTGCGGCCCTCCTCGGGCAGAACGCCCGTGCCCGGCGTCGATACGGGCGGCAGAGCCTCGCCCTGCTTCACGCCGCAGTTGTTGCAGACGCCCTTTTTGTTGAATTCATGCGGGACGGGCGCGGCGATATGCGCGACAAGATCGAAGAACTCGTCGCTTCTGCGGTCAAGCTCGCGGGAGGTCTTGCCCTCGCGCACCCAGGTCGTGTAACAGTATGTGCAGTAGCACAGCGCGGTGATCTTTTCGTCGAGCGGTTCGCCGGCGGAGACGTCAAGCCACTCCGCGGCGCAGGACGGCGTCGCGCGGTAGAAGACGAGCCTGTGCTGCTTGGGCGGCACGGCGAATTCGTCGATCTGCTCCATATCCTTATTGAAATTCTTGCCGCAGCCCGCGCAGTGGAAATGCCCGAGCGTGCCGGATTCGTAACAGGTGTTGGCAATGCCGTCGTACCATTCAAGCAGACGGTGATTATCGGGATCGGTCGGCGTATATTCGATCTCGTTGATGCCGCACCGCTCGCAGACGCGCAGGATCTGACCGTTGGTGACGCAGTCCGCCTCAAGGGCGACGACGTCCGCCCCGAAATCATGCCCGAGCGCGGGGACCGTTTCGGTCTTGATCTCTCCGCAGCGGGAGCATTTCAGCTGCCGCTCGCCGTCGGTTTCGCAGCCCGCTTCGGTCAGCACCTTGTCAAGCACGAAATCGTGGCTGCCGAACGCGGGGATCGGCTCGGTCTTCGTCTCGCCGCAGCGAGAGCACTTATACTGCTGCACGCCGTCGGTCAGACAGCCCGCCTCGGTCAGGACCTCGTCGATCACGAAATCATGGCTGCCGACCGCGGGGATCGGCTCGGTCTTCGTCTCGCCGCAGCGGGAGCATTTATACTGCTGCACGCCGTCGGTCAGACAGCCCGCCTCGGTCAGGACCTCGTCGATCACAAAGTCGTGGCTGCCGATCGCGGGGATCGGCTCGGTCTTCGTCTCGCCGCACGCGGTGCATTTCAGACGCATTTTGCCTTCGGTATTGCACGACGCTTCGATCAACACCGCGTCTTCGACAAAAACGTGGCCGGGCGCGATGACGGTCTTCGCCGTTTCGCTCATAAAGATCCCGCAGTCCTTGCAGTAAACGACCTCATTGTAACTGCCGTCTGCGGTGCAGGTCGCGGCGATCTCGTCCTCGGTGACCGCGTCGCCTTCCGTGTGCGTATGATCATATACGATCGTAGCTGCGGCAAGCTCGTCGTTACCGGTTGCGTCGATTGTGATCGCGGCCCATTCCGAAGCGCTGCCCTCGTAATAAACCGTTTTGATCCCGCTGCCGAGGAACGCGTCGTCGCGGATTTCGGTCACGGACTTCGGCAGATAAAGCGTCGTAATTCCCGCGTTTTTAAACACGCGCGAATAGATCGACGAAATTCCCGATGGGATCGTCACGCTGTTCAGCGCCGTGCAGCCGCTGAATATATCGTCCGGGAGATAGAGCGTACCGGCGGGAAGCCGTACCGTTTCCAGCGCCGTGCAGTTCTCAAAGATGCTGTAATACAAAAACGTGACGGAATCGGGAATCACGATTTTTTTAAGACTTGTGCAGTCGGCAAACGCGCCCGTCAGAATTTTATCCAGTCCGTCGTGCAGACGGACGTCGGTGAGCGCGGAACAGTGGCTGAATGCGGACGCGCCGATCACCAGAACGCTCGCCGGGATATCGACGCTTTCGATCGCGGCGCAGTACGCAAAGGCGTTTGAACCGATCTCCTGCAGCCCTTCGTTGAATCGGACGTCGGCAAGCAGGGCGCAGCCGGAGAACGCGTCCGCGTCGACGCGCACAACGCTCGCCGGAATCTCTATTCTCTCAAGCGCGGTACAGTCCGCGAATGCGTTTTCGCCGATCACGGTCAGACCGTCCGAAAGCGTAACATTTTTGAGCGCAGAGCAGCTCTCGCACATGCTTTCGGGGAGCTCGGCGATTCCGGCGGGGACCGTAATGTCTGAAATACCGGTGTATTCCAACGCATGTCCGCCGATACGGACAAGACTGTCCGGAAGATCGATCCCGGTCAGCTTTTCGGCGTGGCTGAACGCTTTTTTCGCAACGGTAAGCGTGCCCGCCCTGACCGCGAACGCGCCGAAATCAAAGGTGTTTTTCGCGCCGACAAGGTGGTTGCCGCAATAAAGCGCGCCGTTCTCCTTTGCGCCGCCGCTCCAGTTTGCGCCGTCGTTATAAAAAGCGGTGCCGTCGAGAACACCTTCCCCGACCGACCTGACCGAATCCGGAAGGGTAATGCTGCTCAGAGCGGGGCAGTTCGCGAACGCGCCGTCGACGACGTACTCAAGCGACGTCGGAAGCACGACGCTTTCAAGCGCTGTGCAGCCTTCAAACGCCTGCGGCTCAATCGAAGTCACGCCCTCGGGGATCTCAACACTCCTGAGCATCGTCTGACCCTGAAACGCATGCGCTCCGATATACGCGATCGTGCCGGAGAACGTCAGCGTTTCCGGACCCCACTCGTTCCATTCATAATCCGCGGCGCTACTGCCGTCGCCCATTTCTCCGGAACCGGAGCCGGTCAGGGTCAGCACGCCGGTCATGATGTCGTATTCCCACGCGACGTCGCCGACGACGCCGGACGTCGACGGCTCGGCAAAGGCTTGCAGAGGCAGGATCCCGAGCATCAGGACCGCCGCAGCCAGGATTGCCAGTGATTTTTTCAGCTTGCGCATATCGTCACACTCCCGAAAAGTTTTCATTTCAATAATACCGTGTGTTTCCCGTTTCCGCGTCGCCGCTTGCGGGAAGACGGCGGGAAAAACAAAAAAACGGTATCTTAATTTGAAGGTAATATAATTATAACATATAATTTCATATTTTCAATTATTATTTGTAAATTTCGCCAAAAAAACTTGCAAAAAAAAAAGAATTGGTTTATAATGTATAAAAAATAAATTCAGGAGGTTTTTCCATGCAAACACGAAGTAAAAAGCTGATCATCTGTCTGCTCTCGCTGACGATGCTGCTCGGCGCTTTCGGCGCGGCGTTCGGCATCTCTGCGAGCGCTGCAACGATCGTCGATCAGGGCAACTGCGGCGCGACCGGCGACGGCAGCGCCATGAAATGGTCGCTTGACAGCGACGGCGTACTGAAGATTTCCGGCAGCGGAAAAATGAAAGACTATACAAACACAAGCGCGAATCCGGCTCCGTGGAAAACATACAAGGACAGCATTATAAAAATCGACGTAAGACTCGGGGTAACCGGGATCGGCTCTTACGCGTTCCAGCGCTGCACCTCCGCTGAGGACGTGTTTTTGCCGGATACCGTGGAAAGCGTCGGCGCGGGGGCGTTCCTCGGCTGCAAACAGGTAAAATGCATCAATCTCCCCTCTTCCGTCAAGACGATTGAAGATAATACGTTTTATCAATGCGAGAGCCTCACATACTTTGTGATCCCGAACGGCGTCACCTCCATCGGCGCTTACGCATTCTACGAATGCAAAGCTCTGGAGAAAGTTGCGATCCCGGCAACCGTCAAAACGATCAAGAAGTTCGCATTCGCCGACTCGAATCTGATCTACGGCTGTTTTTATTACGGCGGCGATAAGACGGCTTGGGATAAAATCGACATTGCATCGGAGGGCAATTATCTGGTTGCCTCCACCGACGTCCCCAAAAACTATGAGTGCGTTTTCGGTAATTATACAGCCAACTACGGCGGTCTGAAAGTCTCATGGTGGATGACCAAAGGCGGCGCGATGACGGTCAGCGGTTTCGGCGATATGCCCGAAAATGACGACCACGGGACGAACGTTCCCTCGTGGTATGATTACAGAACAAAAATCAAAAAGCTCACCGTCACGTCCGGCGTCACATCGATCGGATGGGACACGTTTGCGGGCGGCTATACGGCTCTTCAAACCGTGACGCTTCCGGACGGCCTGAAAAGAATCGACGACGGGGCGTTCAGCGGCTGCACGGCGCTGGAGACCGTCAATTTCCCGGATTCTCTCGAAGAGATCGGCAACTCCGCCTTCTTCGCCTGCACGGCGCTGCTCACGGCGGAGATCCCGGCGAACGTCAGGTATCTCGGCAATGATGCGTTCCGTAACTGCACCTCGCTCAAGAGCGCAAGCCTTCCCGAAGGGATGGACGACGTTCCCAACGGCTGTTTTTCCGGCTGCACAAGCCTGAAAAAGGTGACGCTTCCGAGCACCCTGAAGATCATCGCCGTACGGGCGTTTGAAAACGATACCGCTTTGAAATATATCTATATTTCGGAAAACGTAACTCTGATCGGTGAAAAGGCGTTCAACGGCTGCACCGGTCTGGAAACGGTTTTTTACGGCGGCAATTCGACGCAGTGGGGCGAGATCACCAAAAACGACGACAACGCCCCGCTCGAAGGTGCGTCGCGCTATTACTCAGTCGTCGCTTACGGCGAATGCGGCGATCAGGGCGACAACGCTCTGTGGTGCCTGACGTCGGGCGGATCGCTGAGTATCTTCGGCGAAGGGAAGCTGGACGACAGCACCACCGCTCCATGGTGTGTGAATACGGAGCAGCGCAACAGCATCAAGACCGCTTCAGTCGGATCCGGCATCACACAGATCGGCTATTCCAATTTCGCCAACTGCACCAATATGACGAGCGTCTCCCTGCCGAATACCTTAACGCGTATCGACGAGTATGCTTTCACCGACTGTTCAAGTCTGAAATCACTGTTGGTGCCGAACAGCACTACGCACATCGGAAACAATGCGTTTAAAAACTGCGCAGCGCTGTCGGTCGTGCGCCTGCCCGCCTCGCTTGATCTTGATGCAAACTCTTTCAACAACACCGCGCTGAAATATGTGCTGTATCCCGGCACGGAGGAGGCGTACGAGGCCGTCGCCGCCTTCGGGAACAGCAACGAGCTGAAAAACGCGAAGAAATTCTATAACGTCAAATCTTCCGGCACATGCGGCGACGCCGCGTTCTGGGCGCTGTGCGGCGACGGCGTGCTGCATATCTTCGGCGAAGGCGCGACCAAGGATTACACTCCGAAAACCGCAAAGACGCTTCCCCCCTGGGTGAAGTCGGCAAAAACGATTACAGAGGTTGAAATCGAGCCCGGTATTACGGGCATCGGAAGCTTAACGTTTGCCATGCTGGAAAATCTCCGGCTGGTCTCCCTGCCCGCAACGGTCACGACGGTTTCCAAAGCTGCGTTCGTTGGAAAAGAGGTCAGTGAATCGCTGCCCGGCGAACCGATTATCGGAAAACCGCTTAAGCCGCTGAAGCCGCTCGAGCCGGTCGCCGAGAAGAAAACATATCTGCTCTTCGGCGGCACAAAGGAAGCCTACGAAGCGCTCTCGGTCAACTCTTTCGATGTGATCGATACGGTGTATTATAATATCACCGGTCGCGGCGACTGCGCCGGGACGGGCTTCTCCCGCTGGGCTCTCGGCAGCGACAGCGCCCTGCACGTCTTCGGCGAGGGCAAGATGGCGGATTACAGCCCCACGACCGTGACCGACGCGCCGTTGTACGGCGTGCGTGAACAGGTTACGGCGATCGATATCGCGGAAGACGTGCCGTACATCGGCAAGTTTGCGTTCTTCAGGTTCTCGAACGTCGCCGATACGGTCGTGATCCCGGATTCCGTAAAAACAATCGGCGACGCAGCGTTCTATGAGTGCACGGGACTGAAAACTGTCAAGATTCCGGCTTCCGTAACGGCGATCAACGCCCGCACCTTCCAGCTTTGTTCGGCGCTTGAGAGCGTCGAGATCCCGGACGGCGTCACGACGATCGGCATGCACGCCTTCAACGGCTGCGCGCTGAAAAAGGTTGATATCCCGAAGAGCGTAACGGGAATCACCTTCAACGCATTTTCCGAATGCGACAGCCTGACCGAGTTCACGGTCGCGGAAGCCAATGAAACATTTACGGCAATCGACGGCGCGATCTATTCAAAAGACGGCAAAACGCTGTACATTTATCCCTGCGGCAAAGACGCCGTTTTCGCCGAAGGCGTGACCGCCATCGGCAAAGGCGCATTCCAGTTCAACAAAAAGATCACCGAAGTCGTGATCCCCGATACCGTCGAAACGATCGACGACGGCGCCCTTTCCAAGTGCAGCGCTCTGGAATATATGACGCTGCCCGAAAAGCTTGCCGCGATCCAGGCCTATGCCTTTGATAACTGCGCGGCGCTCAAGACAGTATACATCCCCGCGACCGTTACGCAGGTGCAGATGTGCGCTTTCCAGTCGGACGAAGCGCTGGCCGACGTTTATTTCGGCGGCACCGAGGAGCAGTGGAACGCGCTGAAAGCGAACGTGGCGGAACAGAACGAACCCCTGCTCAACGCAAAGATCCATTTCAATTCTCACCCCTCATACCCCGTAACCTACGACGCGAACGGCGGCAAGAACGCGCCCGAGGCGCAGACAAAGTCGGTGCTTCACGCGCTGACGCTGAGCGATAAGCTCCCGGAGAACAGCGTGACCTTGACGCTCGATCCGAACGGCGGAACACTCGAGAAAAAGAGCGTATCCGTATCGCTCGTGCTCAAAGAGTGGAACACCGCGAAGGACGGCAAGGGAACCGCATACGCGCCCGCCGCGGAATACGCGGAGAACGCGGCTGTGACGCTTTACGCGCAGTGGACCGCCGGCGCGGTCGGCAAGCTGCCCGAGCCTACCAAAAAGTATTATAAATTCGACGGCTGGTACACCGCCGCGAAGGACGGAGACAAGATCGACGAAAATACGGCGATCGACAAGGATACGACTGTTTACGCGCGCTGGACGCCCGAGACCTACGAGGTCGTCTACGACCTGAACGGCGGCGCGGGCGAATTCCCCGCGCAGACCAAGACCGCGGATCAGGCGCTCACGCTCGCCGAAGCGAAGCCGACGAAGAGCTTCACCGTCACCCTGAACGCGAACGGCGGCAAGGCAGGCAAAAAATCCGTCGCGCTTGACGCCGCGTTCACCGCGTGGAACTCCGCGAAAGACGGCAAGGGCGATCCCTATCTGCCCGGCGCAAAATATGAGGGCAACGCCGCGCTGACGCTTTACGCGCAGTGGACCGATCCCGCGCTCGGCAAGCTGCCCGCCGCCGAAAGAGAAGGTTATACGTTCGACGGTTGGTATACCGCAGCAAAGAAGGGCGAAAAGGTCGACGCGAAAACCGTAATCTCCGCCGACACGACCCTTTACGCGCACTGGAAAGCGATCACGCTCACCGTGAGCTTTGAAACAGACGGCGGCAGCGCGATCGAGGCGCAGTCCGTTGTTTACGGCAATAACGCGGAAAAACCCGCCGACCCGACCAGAGAGGGATACACTTTCGCGGGTTGGTTCGCCGACAAGGAACTGACGAAGGAATTCGATTTCTCGGCGGCGATTAAAGAAGACGCGACCGTCTACGCGAGCTGGAATGAGATCAAGCTTACGGTGAGCTTCGAAACAGACGGAGGCAGCGAAGTCAAGGCGCAGTCCGTTGTTTACGGCAAGACCGCGGAAAAACCCGCCGACCCGACCAAAGAGGGCTTCACCTTCGCGGGTTGGTTCGCCGACAAGGAACTGACGAAGGAATTCGATTTCTCGGCGGCGATCAAAAAAGACGCGACCGTCTACGCGAAATGGGAGAAGATCGACGCCCCGGATAAACCGGATCAGCCGGACAAACCGGATCAGCCTGACCAGCCCGACCAGCCGGATAAACCCGATCAGCCGGATCAGCCGGATAAACCCGACCAGCCGGATCAGCCGGATAAACCCGACCAGCCGGATCAGCCGGATAAACCCGACCAGCCGGATCAGCCGGATAAACCCGACC
>JAFRPB010000009.1 GCA_017429345.1 Clostridia bacterium
GCCTTATGATGCAGCGTCAGAGCCCAGAGCATATCCTCATAATACCTTCCGACAGGGAACGACAGACTTGCCGATTCGTAAAAAGAGCGCAGGATCAGCTTATTCCATGATGCGGTATCATAGATCAGCGCAGGATGTGCCGAAATATGCGTGATCATATCGGTAAGATTGTGAAACGCAAGAACCGTGTTCTGAAATTTCATGAATTGATTGTTTTTCAGCCGCGCGGCGTCGCAGACCGTGACGTCCGCGCCGGTTTTTTCTGCGGTCTCGAACATGCGGGCGTAAACGTCTGCAAAAATATAATCGTCGGAATCGACGAATAAAAGGTATTTTCCCTTTGCCAGACCGACGCCGCGGTTGCGCACGGCGCTCAGGCCCGTGTTCTGCTGACGGATGTAACGGAAGCAGGGATTCGCGTCGGAAAAAGCCCTGGCGATCTCGCCGCTTCGGTCCGTCGAGCCGTCGTCGATCAAGATGACCTCGACCCGAAGCAGCTCGGAGAGCTTCCGCACGGAGTCAAGACACTCGGTCAGATACTCCTCTGTGTTGTAAATAGGTATGATTACGCTGATATCCATTTGTCTTCAAAATAAAAAGGTTGCAGTGAAAAGGACACAAAAAACCCGCGGAACCGGAATCAGCCGTAATGACCTGCCCGTGGACAGGAACAGTATCCGCCCGACGTTTTCATTGCTCCCAACGTCCGGCAGAATGCCGGGAGGTCTGCGATCCGACGTCGGAGAAAACCGGATACAAATTTTTGAAAGTGTTGGGTCAAACAGGCTGAATAATCGAATCCCGCAGGATAAAAACCGGGTTTGATACGAATCGCCGCGCGCAGTTACGCGTCGTCCTCTTGCTCTTGTTCTTCCTCGTCTTCTTCATCATAGAGCTCGGCGAAGCGTTCTTCGAAAAGCGCGCTGATCTCGGCGTATTCCTCTTCGTCCTCGATCTGAGAGAGATAGGTTTCGCCGTCTTCCTCGCTGACCTTAAGGATCAGCACCTCGCTGTCGTTTTTGAGAATCTCTTCCGGATCCTCATAATACTCCACCAGCGCGACATATCTGCCGTCGTCGGTCTCGATGCGGTCAAGCACCTCAAAGTCGTAATCGTTGCCGTCGTCATCGGAAACGGAGACGATCTCGGGTGCGTAATCAAATTCGTCGCTCATGTTGTTTCCTTTCCCGCGCCGCAGATACGGCGTTTTTTTCTTCTGTTTTCATTCTACACAAAACACGGGAAAATGTCAACAGGATCCGTAGAAATCAGATCTCCGCCGACCAGAAAAGCGAAAAGGATTCGCCGGGCGCAATTTTATGATTTCCCTCTTTTGTTTCGAATATACCGTCGCTTGCCGTGCTGTCGTCCACGCCGCACCAGGGCTCAAGACACACGTAAGGCGCGCCGGGCTTCGCCCAGATGCCGAGATATTCGGAATTGAAACGGAAAACGACGTCTTTCTCGCCGCCGAACGCGTGAAGCGTGAGATGATCGGAGCGGATGCCCTTGAGGATCAGCGCGTCCTCGTCGAAAATATGCTCGGTGATCTCGATCTTATTGTCGTTGCGCAGTACGGGGAAGCTCTCTGTTTTGCGAAGACAGAGATCCATATCGATCATCTCGGAATCGAGCGTTTCATTTTCCGAAAATTCGATAATATCCCCGATCCGGCAGTTAAAGCCGGGGTGCGCGCCGACGCCGAAATACATCGTTTTGTCATCCGTGTTTTCAACGCGAAGCTCGACGGAAAGCGTTCTGTCCCTGATCGTAAAGATCTCATAGAGCCTGTACCTGTAGGGGAACTGTCTCAGAGTGTTTTCATCCTCGGTCTGCAGAAACGTCATGGTATCGTCGGTGCGGGATACGAGCGCGAACGGCCGTTTGCGCGCTACGCCGTGCTTCGGACAGGAATACCGCACGCCGCCGAGAGTATAGCCGTCGTCCTTCAGCCGTCCGATGACGGGGAATAAAACCGGAGACTGCCCGTACCATACGTCCGGATCGCCCTGCCAGAGATACTCAAAGCCCGCGGTCTTATCGAAAAAAACGGTCAGCTCGCCGCCGAATTCTTTGACGCCGACGCGGATCTGCTCGTTTTCAATATAATGAATCATATCGTTCACCTCAAACTTATTTTATCATATCTGAATACTATTTTCAAGAAGGACTTGAAAACGGGAAGAAATAAGTATATATTATATAATAAGAAATTATATCCAAAAAAGGGGCGATCCGAAATGAAGATCTCGGAGATACTCGACAACGGACGGATCAATCTTTCTCTTGAGGTGTTTCCGCCGAAAAAATGGGAAAATATTGAGGCGACCGAGCAGGCGGTCTCGGAAATGGCAAAGCTGTCGCCCTCTTTTGTCAGCGTAACCTACGGCGCGGGCGGCGGAACGAGCGCCTATACCACGCGTATCGCGAACCATATACGCAACGGCTGCGGCCTGACGGCGCTGTCTCATATGACCTGCGTCGGCACGGATCGGGAAAAAGCGCTTTCCCTGATGCGCGAGCTCGCGGCGGACGGCGTTGAGAATATTCTTGCGCTTCGCGGGGATATTCCCGAAAGCGGAGAATATAAAAAGGATTTCAAATACGCCTGCGATCTCGCCTCTTTTATCAAACAAAACGGCGATTTCTGCGTCGGCGGAGCGTGCTATCCCGAGGGACATCCCGACGCGCCGAGCATCGCGAAGGATATCGACGCGCTGAAGATCAAGGCGGAAAGCGGCGTGGATTTCTTTACGACGCAGATGTTTTTTGATAATAATATTTTCTACTGCTTTCTGAATAAGCTCTATCAGCGGGGGATCAAAACGCCTGTCATTACGGGGATCATGCCGATCACCAACGCCTCGCAGCTGAAAAGGATCATTTCGTTAAGCGGATCTATCATCCCTACGCGCTTTCTTGCGATCGTGGAAAAATTCGGCGAGGATCCCGCGTCGATGCGGCAGGCTGGCATTCTTTACGCCTGCGAGCAGATCGTCGACCTGGTTGCGAACGGCGTGCGCAACGTGCATATCTATACGATGAATAGACCCGAGGTCGCCTCGGCGATCGTGCATAATCTGTCGGAGATCGTGAAATGAACGAGAGAAACATATTGAGATATCTTCACATCAGCGGCGAGCCGGACGATCAGACGCGCGAGCTGATTGAGGAATGTATTCGCGAGGCGAAAATGCAGATCGAACCCAAACGCGTTTATCGCGTGTATGATATCACCCGGGAGGAGAACGGCATTTCACTCGACGGAACGCTGTTTGAGGGCGAGCAGATCCGGCACAGGCTGATGGGTTTCGATCAGTGCGCGGTATTCGCTGTGACGCTCGGCATCGGCGGGGATCTGCTGGTGAGGCGGTACTCATCGGTCCAGCCGTCGAAAGCAGCGGTCATGCACGCGGTTCTTGCGGATATGACCGAGAGCGTCTGCGATCTGACCGAAGCGCAGATACGGAAGGGGCCGCCCGCGTATGAGACGGGCGTGCGGTTCAGCCCGGGGTATCCGGGGCTGCCGCTGGATTATCAGCCCCTGATCTTCAATATGCTTGAGATCACAAAGCGGATCGGTATTACGCTGACCGAATCGAATTTTATGATACCGCATAAATCCGTTACGGCGTTTATGGGTGTGAAGGAGAAGCATTATGAGCAGTTTTCGGGAGTTGTTGGGAAAAAGAATTTTGTTTTTTGACGGCGCAATGGGCACGATGCTGCAAAATGCCGGGCTGAAAAGCGGCGAGCTGCCGGATCTGATGAATCTATCCGATCCGGCGCTGATCGGCGGCATTCACGCAAAGTATCTCGACGCCGGGTGCAACGTCGTGACGACCAACACCTTCGGCGCGAACCGTCTGAAACTGAAGGATAAGGTCGGCGAGGTTATTTCCGCGGCGATCGGTATCGCCCGGAAGGAAACGAGTAAATATGAAAACGCGTTTGTCGCGCAGGATATCGGCCCCACGGGAAAGCTTCTTGCGCCCTTCGGGGATCTTGCGTTCGAAAAAGCCGTCGAGCTTTTCGCCGAACAGGTGCGCGCCGGCGAGGACAAAGCGGATCTGATCCTCATTGAAACAATGAGCGACCTGTATGAGGCGAAGGCGGCGATTTTGGCGGCGAAGGAAAATTCATCTCTTCCCGTGGTCGTGACGATGATCTTCGGCAGCGGAGGAAGACTGCTGACCGGGGCGGACGCGGCGAATGCCGCGGTTACGCTTGCCGGGCTCGGTGTTGACGCGCTCGGCATCAACTGCGGCTTCGGTCCCGAGGCGATGCTGCCGCTCGTTGAGCAGATGGCGGCGGCGACAGATCTGCCGATCCTCGTCAGTCCCAACGCGGGGCTGCCGGAGGTCGTGGACGGCAGGACGGTATTCAACGTCGAGCCGGAGGAATTCGCGTCTTACATGGTGAAGATCGTAAACGCCGGCGCCTGCTGCATTGGCGGCTGCTGCGGCACGACGCCGGATCATATCCGCGCAGAGATCGAAGCTTGCCGCGACCTTCCGCTTGTAAAAACAGAGCGGGAAACGCCGACAGCGGTTACATCCTATTCAAAGCGCGTCGAATTCGGCGAACGCACCGTGATCATCGGCGAGCGGATCAATCCCACCGGCAAAAAGCGTTTCAAGCAGGCGCTGCGCGAAAACGATCTGGACTATATCATCGACGAGGGGATCGATCAGGCGGACACCGGCGCGGATATACTCGACGTGAACGTCGGTCTGCCCGAGATCGACGAGAAACAGATGCTGACCGACGTCGTGAAGGAGCTGCAGACGGTCGTCAGTCTTCCGCTCCAGCTGGATACCACAA
This sequence comes from Clostridia bacterium, assembly GCA_017429345.1. GTDB lineage: Bacteria > Bacillota > Clostridia > Oscillospirales > Acutalibacteraceae > RGIG2774. The sequence continues at coordinate 4,825 of JAFRPB010000009.1, forward strand.
ATACGCAGGCGCTCGAGGAAGCGCTGCGCGTGTATAACGGCAAAGCGATGATCAATTCGGTCAACGGCAAAAAAGAGACGACCGACGCGGTCTTCCCTCTCGTGAAGAAATACGGCGGCGTGACGGTCTGTCTGCTGCTTGACGAGGAGGGGATCCCCGCCTCGTCAGAAGGCAGGCTTGCGATAGCAGACCGTATTCTTAAAAGAGCCGCAGAATTCGGGATCCCCGCGCGGGAGCTGGTCTTCGATCCTCTCGCGATGGCAGTGAGCACGGATCCGAACGCAGCGCGCATCACGCTTGAAACGGTGCATAAGCTGCATAAAAAAGGACTGAAAACGGTTCTCGGTGTGTCGAACGTCTCCTTCGGTCTGCCCGACAGGGAGCTTCTGACCTCGGAATTTTTCGTTCTTGCAATGCAGGCGGGGCTTTCCGCCGGAATCGTAAATCCGAAAAGCGAGCGCGTGATGAACGCCTGCCGAGCGTTCAACGCGCTGAGCGGCAGGGACGAAAACTTCGCGGATTATATCGGAACGCGCTCGGCGGCGGAAGTGAAAACGTCTGCCGACGCCGAGAAGAAAACGCTGTTCGACTGCATCCTGAAGGGGCTTTCGGAAGAAGCGCGTACAGGAGCGCTCGAGCTGCTGAAGACGAAAGACGCGCTTGAGATCATAGATTCGGATATTATTCCCGCACTGAACGAGGCGGGCAGACGCTTTGAAGAAAAAAGTCTGTTCCTGCCGCAGCTTCTCATGTGCGCCGAGGCCGCGAAGACGGTGTTCGGCGTCATCAAGGAAAGCATCCCGCGGGAGGATGCGGTATCGAAGGGGAAGATCCTGATCTGCACGGTCAAGAACGACGTGCACGACATCGGCAAAAACATCGTCAAGACGCTGCTTGAGAATTACGGCTATGAGGTGATCGACCTCGGCAAGGACGTCGCGCCAGAAACGGTCGCCCGCGAAGTCGTTTCGCGCTCGATCCGCCTCGTGGGGCTGAGCGCGCTGATGACCACAACGGTTCCGTTTATGGAACAGACCGTGAAGGCGGTACGCGCCGCCGCGCCTGATTGCAGGATCATGGTCGGCGGAGCGGTATTGACGCAGAAATATGCGGATATGATCGGCGCCGATTCTTATTCCAGAGACGCGATGGGCGCCGTCCGCTACGCCGAAGAAGTGTTTTCTGTAAAGTGAGATCGTTTTGCGTTTTGCGCTTTGCTTGTTGCGATTAAGTGTTGAGTGTTGAGCTAATAAGAGACAGGCTCGGGACTTGAGACTCGGAACGCGGGACTCGAACGCTACATCACGATATTCTTTGCTTCCCACGGCGCACTGTGTCGGGCATAAAGTCGCAAAACATAAAACGCAACACGCAAAACAAAAAAACATTCCTCCTTGTTAAAACTAACCATAATCCGGCAACATCATTTGTGTATTTTGTCTCATTCTCGGTATTTTCTTTTTTTTAGAAAAAGCTATTGACTTTCCGAATCCGTTCGCTATACTATACGGCAGAAATCGGAGGAAAAAGGAGGTATTCCTTATGGACTTTTTCTCCAACAGGCCCGTCCCGGAAAAGATCCGTGAACGAGCGGAGCGGGAGCTCGGCGGCGACCGGGCGGTATTCGCGATCGTCGGCGATATGGATCTCGGCGGTAAATACAACGAATCGGCGATGTATTTCACCGAGCGGGCGATTCTTGCGTTCGACAAAGATCTTCCGGGCGGTTTCCGCCGGGTCGACTTCTCTGATCTCGAAAAAACCGAGGTCAAACGCATGTACGGCAATGCGCTCTTCCGCGTCCGCATGAAAGAAGGCGGTATGCAGGATATCCTGAGATTCACATTTTCTGCCGCGGATATCGCGGACGTCGCGGCGATCTATGTCAACACGGTCATCGAAGACGGCTTCAGCGAAGAACCGGTCGAGATGGTTTATGCCGCGTATATGAAGCAGCGCTCGTTCTGCCCGAAGTGCGGCAGAAAGCTGCCGTCGCCGGAGGCGGAATGCATCAACTGCGGCGGCAAGAAAAAGCTGCTGTCCAAATTCGCGAAATATGTTTATCCCGCGCGCGGGCGGCTGATCGTGTGCATATTCCTTTCGGTCTTTACCACGGCGATGTCGCTTGTGCCGCCTTACACGACAAAGATTCTTGTCGACGACGTGATCCCCGGCGCGGTGAACGGCGCGGAGGCCGCCTTACATCGGCTCGCTCTGGTTCTCTGTGTTCTGCTCGGCGCGTATCTGCTGCAGTACGGCGTCGCCGCCGTGCGCGGATATATCCTCAGGTGCGCCGGCGATCAGATCGTGATCGATCTGAAAAAGGATATATATTATAAGGCGCAGTATCTGCCCCTGAGCTTTTACGACAAGACCTCGACCGGCTCGGTCATCAACCGTGTCAACTCTGATACCTCGACGCTGCAGGCCTTTATTCTGCGCATCACGCAGGAGGCGGTCGTGAAATTTTTCCTGATGATCGGGCTTGCGGTCATCATGTTCACGATGGACTGGCGGCTGACGCTGTTCTCTTTTGTGACGATCCCGGCGGTCGCGCTGATCGGCAGGTTCTTCGGCAAGCGCATTTCGCCGAAGTATATGCGCCTGTGGCGCAAGAGCTCCGCGATCTCAACGCTCCTGGCGGATACGATCCCGGGCGTGCGCGTCGTGAAGGCGTTTACGAATGAAGAAGCGGCGTCCGCGAAATTCTCCCGTTACTGCGACAGCTGGATGGCGGAAGACAGGAAAGCAGCGGCGACCGCAAGCATATTCCCGAATATCATGACCTTTCTGGTCTCCTGCGGTACCGTGATCATCTACGCGGTGGGCGGCGGCGAGATCATCCGCGGGCAGGGCGGACTTACACTCGGTATGCTCGTCGCGTTCGTCAATTACGCGGGCATGTTTTATGAGCCTGTCAACTTCTTTGCGAACCTGAGCGATTCCTATCAGAATACGCTCGCTTCCGCGGAAAAGATCATGGATATTCTCGACGCTGAACCGGAGTCGAATTTCGGCAAAGGGAAAACCAGCGATAAAATGGACGGAAAAATTGAGTTTAAAAACGTCAATTTCTCATTTGACCACTCGAAAAAAGTGCTTGATAATATTAACCTGACCATTGAGCCCGGGGATATCGTCGGTATCGTCGGCACTACCGGCTCCGGCAAATCCACGCTGATCAACCTCATCATGCGCTATTACGACGATTACGACGGCGAGATCCTGGTCGACGGAAAAAACATCAAGGATATCGACATGGGATGGTACCGCTCGCAGATCGGCTTTGTTCAGCAGGATCCGATGATGTTCCGCGACACGGTATTCAAGAATATCGCCTACGGCACGCCGAACGCGCACGTCGAGCAGGTCATCAACGCCGCGGAGATTGCGAACGCGCACACGTTTATCGAAAAGCTGCCCGATGCGTATGATACGATGCTCGGCGAGCGGGGCGTCGGTCTTTCCGGCGGCGAACGGCAGCGTGTTTCCATCGCGCGCGCCGTGATGAAGAACCCCGGCATCCTAATCTTCGACGAGGCGACCGCGGCGGTGGACTCCGAGACGGAGAACCTGATCCAGACCGCCATCGAACGGCTGATCCGCGGCAGAACGACGCTGATGATCGCGCACCGGCTCTCGACCCTGCGCAAGGCGAACAAGATCGTTGTCGTCGACAAGGGCCGCATCGTGGAATGCGGCGCGCCCGACGAGCTGCTGAAGCTGAAGGGCAAGTATTACAAGCTCGTTCAGATCCAGTCGATGAACGACGAGCTGATCAGCAAAAAGCGCGAAGAGAATTTTGAATAAGGAGGACGACGCTATGCCGAGATATGTTGACGGAAATCAGGTCAGATTCACGGTAAAAGACCGGATCTTTCTTGATACGGAATTCTATTCGGGCGAAAAATTCGAGGCGCTGGAGCCCCGGCGGCTGTTCCCCGTCAGCGGCGGGAACAAATATATCGCCCTTCTGGATGAAAACGGGAACAACGTCGCCGTGATCCGCGATCTCGACGCTTTCCCGCAGGAAGAAAAAGAAAAGGTCCTGTCGGCGCTGGAAGAGTTTTACAATATGCCGCGGATCCTGCGTTTTATAAAAATGACCGAAAAATACCGCATCTGGATGTGGACCGCCGAGACGGACAAGGGCGTGATCACCTTTGAGATCCGCAACCATCTGACCGCGGTCAAACCGTTGTTCGACGGCAGAATTCTCATCAAGGACGCGAACGACAACCGCTATGAGATCCCGAAATTCGACGATCTTGATAAAAAAAGCAAAAAAATGCTGTTCCCGAAGCTGTAAGGAGATAGAATTATGAAACTGATCATCGCAATTGTGAATAACGAAGACTCCGCCGCCGTTTCTTCGGCGCTGACAAGAGAAAAATTCAGCGTGACAAAGCTTTCCACCACCGGCGGATTCCTGCTGGTCGGCAATACGACGTTCCTGATCGGCGCGGAGGAGAAGGACGTGGGCAGGATCAAGGAGATCATTCATTCCTTTTCGCACCGCCGCACGATGCAGAGCGCCACGACGACGAATTCCTACGGCGCGGGGCTTTCGCCCAACGGCGAGCCGGAGAACGTCTCCGTCGGCGGCGCGACCGTGTTCGTTCTTTCCGTCGACGAGGCGGAAAAATACTGATATCAGGGAGAAGACGATGTCCGTACAATCCGTAAAAGATTATCTTGACCGCTTCGGCGCGGGCGGAAGAGTGCTTGAATTCGACGTCAGTTCCGCGACCGTGGACCTTGCAGCCGAAGCGCTCGGCTGCGAAGGCGCGCGCATCGCGAAAAGTATTGCGTTTTCGGTCGGCGAGGGTGCGATCCTCGTTGTCTCGGCGGGGGGATATGAAGATCGATAACCAGAAATTTAAAGCCTTTTTCGGTACGAAAGCGAAAATGCTCTCGCCGGAGCAGACGCTTGCGCTCGTCGGCCACGCCGTCGGCGGCGTCTGCCCGTTCGACGTAAAAGAGGGCACAAAGGTTTATCTGGATGAATCTCTCAAACGCTTTGAAACGGTATACCCCGCGGCGGGCAGCTCCAACAGCGCGATCGAGCTGACGGTCGGCGAGCTTGAAGAGTTTTCGTGCGCCGAACGCTGGGTGGACGTGTGCAAGCCGCGGGAAACGTGAAGCCGTGTTTGAGTCCCGAGTCCCGAGTCCCGAGCCGTGTTCAATATATATTCCGTTTCACTGTGCTGCGCGGCGTATAATTCATTCCGACGTTCTCTATTTATCGTATTTTAACCAAACA
>JAFRPB010000131.1 GCA_017429345.1 Clostridia bacterium
CGTGAAGATCACGAACGAAGACGGCGAAAACGTGCTGCTCTCCGTGTGCGACGACGGCTGGAACGGCGGGAACAATACCGCGACGCTGAACGCCTCGGCCCAGACGCTCTCCGGCGCGATCCTCGTGGGGGACAATTCCACCCTGACGCTGAACCTTTCCGACGGCTCGTCGCTGACCGGCTCCATTGGCGGCAGCATTAAAAACGCGAGCGGCGAGACCGTTTCGACCGACGTCGGCACCGTGAACGTGACGCTGGATTCCTCGAGCACCTGGACGCTTACCGCGGATTCCTACGTCACGAGCTTCACCGGCAACGCGGCGAACGTGATCTCGAACGGCTATACTCTTTACGTAAACGGCATGGCGCAGACCGGGACGTCAAACTAAAAACACCGCTCACCTCGTGTGGGCGGTATTTTTTATGTCTGAACCGCTCCCGTCCGAAACACAGTCGTGCGTTTTATTTGCATCTTGCTCTTTTAATCTGTTTGTGATATACTGCTAAAAGAGAAGAACGAACGGGATGGAGCAAAAAGGTTCGGAAAAACTCTTAGGATTCAAGGAGTGATTCATTATGGAAATACTTTATCAGGCGCTGAAAATGCTGCTTGTTTTCGTGTTCAGCATCGGCCAGCTCTTTTCGCCGAAGATCGCGGGCGACGACTTTCCGCCGGGGGACCCGGTCGGACAGGGGGATGACGCGCAGTATCTTCAGATATCCGCCGACGACGAGGGCTTCGATACCTGGCAGCCCGTCAAGGATCGCGGCGGCTACCGCTACGGTCCGTCGATGATCCTCAATTCCAACGGCAGCCTTGATATCTGGAGCGCCTCGAACGGACCGGGCGATATGATCGATCTGGTGAGCTACAAGCGTTACTCGCCCGACTTCAAGCAGTGCATGAAAGAGGTCATCGCGCTCAAGCCGACAGCCGAGAGTTATGACCAGATGTGGACCTGCGACCCCGGCGTCGTCAAGTTCGGCGAATATTACTATATCGGCTACACAACGACCGTGAATCCCAACGGGATCCAGAACGTTGTCTGCGTCGCCCGCAGCAGGAACCCGGAGGGTCCCTTCACTGAAAAATGGACGGGCAGCGGCTGGGGAACGGACGTTCAGCCTCTCTTTGAATATACGGACGATCAGAACTGCTTCGGCGCCGGAGAGCCTTCCTTCGTCGTGATGGGCGAAACGCTTTATGTTTACTATTCATGGTGCAATGAGACCGGGGCGACGACCCGGGTCGCGACAGCCGACGCAACGGACGAAAACTGGCCGGCGACGCTTCAGTTCCACGGCGAATGCATCCCGCCGAAAAACGGGGGAGACTCGGCCGACGTCAAGTATCTTGATGAATACGGACGCTTTGTCGCCGTTTTCACCGAAAAACGGTTTTCCGATGAAAGCTATGTCGCCGTCTGGGAATCCTTTGACGGTCTTACCTTCCGTCTGAGCGGTTTCGTGAAAGCGAACACCTGCAAAAAGCTGCACAACTGCGGGATTTCCGGGCGCGCGGACGGTCATATCGCCGCGGGCGATCCGGTCTATCTTTCCTATGCCTATGCCGGCGCGGACAGTGCGGGAAGCTGGGGAAACTGGGCGACAAGGCTGCACAAGGTCACCCTTTCGCTTGCGGATGAGCCGAAGCTCGACGCCTCGGCCGAAACCAATAACGACATTGTTGTCGCCCACAGAGAAGTGTGCCTCGTTCCCGAGATCGTCACGGTCAAGGCGGAAAAGCAGTCCTATACGGTCAGCAGGGGCAAGAGCGAACAGATCTGGGTCATGGCTTTTGATTCGGACTATTTCGTCTTCCCGATCCTGACCGATACTTGCTTTGACGGTTACGACACGTCTGTCATAAAAATCGTCGGATCGCGCATATATCCGGTAGCTCCCGGAGATACCCGCGTCTGGGTGCATTGGCACGGGTTTTCGGGCGATTTTGTCGTGCATGTGACCGAATAAAATCAGGACCTGCTGAAATCGCCCGAAACGGGCGCGGCGTTGGAAAAACACCGTCGCGAATACCTATCAATAAACAGGAGCCGGCCCCGAGGTCGGCTCCCCAGACTGTCGATATAGCGGCAAAACCATTTGCAGCGACATAATCAACAGAAAATATTTACCGGATCATATAAAGATCGAGATTACAGAATCAGAAAAAACGGAGTAGAAGCAGAAACAGCTGCAAATTATCCGTGTTTTCAGCCACTCGCGGTACCTTTGTACAGCTTCGGACTGAAAACACGGATTTTTGCTCGCTCTTTCGGCAGTCTGTCAGCTTGCCGAAAAATGCTTTTTCGACAAGCTGAGGAGCCGGCCCCGAGAGGTCGGCTCCTGTTTATTTAAGGATCAGCCCTTTTTGAACAGGTTGGAGATGAAGTTGAACAACCGCATTACAAAGTTATAAAGCAGCTCCCAGAAGGACTGAGGTTTCCCCGTATCTTCGTCGATGTAGCCCGGCGTGACCGAAACGAGGACCGGCGCTCTGCCCGGCGCAATGGAATACCAGCCGTCTTCGTCCGGTTCAACGAGTTCGTCGTTGATGTAGACCATCGTGTAGAAACCGTCGTAGTTGGTGCGCGGCCGGAACCGGACAGTTTCATTTTCGTCAACCTCGATCGTTTCGCTGTCGATAATGATGAAACCGTTTTCAAACTGATACGCCACTCTGTCTGGCGCAAAGAACGTGATCCTGCGCCTTATGATGTACGTGCCCGTGCCGGAGCCGGACCCGCCCGATTCGGGCTCGTGTCGGATCGTCACATTGTAGCCGTCAACACTCGCCGTATAGCCGTCAACGGATTCCGCTTTCACCGTGTAGACGATCTCGGTTCCGTTCTCATCGTATTTGGGCGCCGTGAAGCTCCAGGTCCAGCCGTCCGCAGCCGTGACCGTCCGGCTCTGCACTTTCTCGTCTCCGGCATACAGGGCGATCGTGATCGACGAAGGCCGGATCCCGTCGGGCGTGTCTCTGAACGTCTGCCCGCCCACGGTCGCGTCCTCGAGCTGAATGCGGGTCTGGCCCTGATAGGGATTGATCAGATCGAGATAGGTCTCCGAGGTCTTGTCGATCGGCATGAAGTCGTTGGTGACGCCGATCTTGACGCTGGTGCTCGCGGAAGTGCCGCGTGTGCTGGCGGTATTGGTGAAGGTGACCTTCGGCTCTCCGCCCTCAACAAGACCGTTGGCTCGGGCCATTTCCTCGATCGTTTTGAGCGCTTCCAGATCTTTCGGGATCAGGAAATAATAGAGCCCGTAATACGGATAGAGATCGCCGTAACTGCTGTTCGGTAAAAATAGGAGAATCAGAGCGAGTAGCGTCTATTCGGGATGAAAAGGATTTTCATTCTTTTATGCAGTACTACATAGCGACTTGTCCGGATGATTACTTTGATCGAATAAACCATCTTCGTTCGGCAAAGCATCAGACAATCAAATATTACACAGGAGATATTTTCAGAATAGAAATTGATCGTTTCCGTTATTGTTATGGTTTGATTACAGGCAAATTGCGTGATATATTGAAATGGCCAGAGCTTCCTGAATTTCATAGCTTACGTTCATTGATGATGGTCCCGATCATGGTTAGATATTACGATTTGATCACAGAACGTTCTGATATGAATGCAGAAGAACTTTCAAAATACCAGCTGAGCAGAGTAGATATTTGTGGGGATAACGACATTATTTGGGGGGAACATACGATAATAGGTCATAAAGAATTGACCGAAAATGATATTGAGTTCAATCTTGTTTGTACGAAAGTTAAAAACATCAATTCTCATATAACAACACATACTTATGATTCGTTTGTAGCAGACGGACTTCTTCCCGGTACCGATCAGTATCAGCTCTATGTGGAATGGGGGACAGCATCTCTCCGACATACCCGTTCTATTTCCCGACTTGAATACAACCTGCATATATATCCGTGTATGATGATTTTCAACATCGTTTCCGGGCTGACTTTCCGCCATGTCCGTCCGTACGCTGCATAGACTTTTTCATAATCCAGTCCTTCGCAAATCTCTTCTACAAGTCGTACCGGATCGTCTTCCGGTATCTGATATTCTGA
>JAFRPB010000132.1 GCA_017429345.1 Clostridia bacterium
CGCGCGCTGGTCCCGGCGGCGGTGCTTTTCGGCGTGCTGGTTTCGCCGTTTCTGCCCGAAGGCGCTGGGATCGCCGCAGCCTCTGTCTGCCTTTTCTGCGCGTGCTTTTCTTATCTTCGCAGCGCGCTGGCGGCGCTTGTCGCGGGCGGGTTCCGCACGCTGACCGGCTCTTTCCGCGGCCGGGCGGCGGGCAGAGCATTTTCCGCTCTGCGCGAGGGCGCGCTTGCCGTCTGCCGCATCGGCGTTGAGGGGCTGAACGCTGCGGACGCGGTTTTTCGCGCGCTTTACAGAATGGCTGTATCGAAACGGAATCTGCTGGAATGGACGACGGCCGCCTCCGCGCAGACAGGTTCGGAAAAACGGCGGATCCTTTTGCGAAGGATCCCCGTGCTGCCTGGCGCAGCGTGGCTGTTCCTGACTGGAAGACCGCTTTTCGCTCTGATCGGCGTATCGTTCGTTTTCGATCTGATCTACGCGCTTTGCTCCGGCGGAAGACCGAAAGAAAAAAAGATCCGCCTGAGCGCCGACGAAAAAACGTATCTGCTTGAGCAGACAAAGAAAATCTGGAATTTCTTCGCGGACAGTCACAGGGAAAAATACAATTATCTGCCGCCGGATAATCTCTGCCTGTCTCCGGTTCCTTCCGTTGCGGCGCGCACCAGCCCGACAAATATCGGGCTTTGCCTGTGCGCTTTTCTTGCCGCGCGCGATCTCGGGTATATTGATTCCGGGCGGCTTTACACGATGCTGGATCAGACGCTGAGCGCGGCGGAAAAGCTCGAAACCTCCCGTGGCAATCTTCTGAACTGGTACGATATCGTTACACTCGAACCGCTGTCTCCTGCGTTTGTTTCTTATGTCGACAGCGGAAATTTTCTTTGCTGCCTGATCGCGCTGAAAGAGGGTCTTCGGGAGTATTTTTCAGAAGAACCGCGGCTTTTTGACCTGACGGCGCGGATCGAAAAACTGATCGAAGGCTGTGACCTTTCGGTGTTTTATGACCCCGTCAGGCATTTGTTTCGAACCGGTTACGACGCGCATACGGGGAAAAACGCCGATTCATACTATGATCTTCGCATCAGCGAAGCGCGCATGTCGGGCTTCGCGGCCGTGGCGCTGGGGCAGGTCCCCGTCCGGCATCTCGGCGCGCCGGCGCGCGTCGGCGGCAGATACCGCGGCGCGGAAGGCCTGCTTTCCTGGTCCGGAACGATGTTCGAGTATTTTATGCCGCGCCTGTTCCTGCCTGTGCGCAGAAATACGCTCGACGACGCAAGTCTCTGGTTCGCGTATCTCGCGCAGCGCGGTTTCGGCAGAAAACAAGGCGTGCCGTGGGGCGTATCCGAAAGCTGCTATTTCGCGTTTGACGGAAACATGAATTACTGCTACAAGGCGAACGGCGTCGGCGTATGCGCGCTGAACAGGTCTGCAGAACGGGAAACGGTAATCGCGCCGTATGCGACCTTCCTGACGCTGCCTTTTGTCGGCTCGCCCGCAGCAGAAAACCTGAAAAGACTCGAAAAGGCCGGCGCCGTCGGGAAATACGGGTTTTATGAAGCGATGGATTTCACGCCCGGGCGCTGCGGCGAGAATTCGCCGGCCGCGGTGCGCGTGTTCATGTCGCATCATCTCGGTATGAGTCTTCTCGCGGCGCAGAATGCCCTGCAAGGCGATCCGTGGCCGAGGCGATTCACTTCGCGCAGAGAGATCCTTGCCGCTTCGGAGCTGCTGGATGAAGGCGTCGCTCCGGGGCTCCGGGTCCCCGCGCGGGAGAGAGCTGCAAAGCAGCCGAAGGAAAAGCAGCGCAGATCCGGCGCGGGCGGCTGTCCCGCCGTGTTGTTTTCGGGCGGGGAGATGGCCGCCGCGGTTCACTCGAACGGGTGCGCCGCTCTTGTCTTCGGCGGAAGATCGTTGTTTTTCCCGGGGGAAAACGTTTACCGGGAGCCCTTCGGCGTATTTGCGGCGCTGTTTTCGGACGGCAGGGCGATCCCCTTTACGCCCGCGCCGTTGTACGTGGATCGGGCGTACGGTTTTTCCCTGCACGGGAACGCCGCGGTGTGGCGCGTATCCGGGGACGGGCTTTCGCTTCGCCAGCGGTTTTCGCTGCAGAAAAACATCCCCGCCGCAATATACCGGTACAGAGTAAAAAATAAAACCGGAAAGCGCCTGGCGTTGTCTTTCTGCGTATACGCCGAGCCTTCGCTTGCTTTCCCGCGAGGGGAACGCGCGCATCGGGCGTATTCGAAGCTGTTTATCAAAAGCAGGATTGACGGGAAGCGCGGCGCGATGATTTTTGAACGTCACAGCGCTGGCGGTACCTGCTGCGTCGTCATGGGGCTTGATGCGGCGTGTATCTATACTGCGGATAAAAACAGGGCGTTCGACGATGTTCCGATGGATCGGCTTCCCGCGCCGGACGGCGTCGCCGGATCGGTCGACTGCTGTTTTTCCGCGCGGACGCAGATCCGGCTCGGCGCGCGCTCGCAGACGGAGCTTACGCTGACGGTGTGCGCCGGCGAAACGGCGGCTGAGGCGCTGGAGCGCTTTGACGCTCTTGCCGCCGATCGGGCGCAGACGGCGGAACCGGTCTTTCGGAACGCTCCTTCCCGCGCCGCGCTGCTTTCGGCGATCCTCTGCGATCTCATTTTCCGGATCGATACGTCGCGTCGGAGCGGCGATTCGCCGTGTCAACGTGACCTGTGGCCGTCGGGGATCTCGGGCGACCGGCCGGTGATCGCAGCGGACGCGGCGCGGAATCCGCGATCGACGCTTGCGGATATCTCGGCGGTCTCGCGCATCCTGAATGCGTGCGGCTTTGAAAATGAGCTCGCTTTGATCTGTGAAGAGACCGACGCTTACGACGCACCTCTGAAGAAAGCGGCGGAGGATATTCTGCGCGGCGTACCGCTCGCCCGCGTTGTCGACGCGGCGCGGCTGCCGAAGACCGCCGAAGCGGTTTTTTCGGTTTCCCGCGCGTCTTTTCCGCCGGTCGGCGAATGCGGCGGGAAAGAGATATCGGAGCTGAGGCGGTGTTCTGCGGATCTTTCGCGGGGCATGCGTTCGGGAGATACGGACGGGGGCTTTTTGATCGTTCGCGCTGCCGGACAGACGCCGTGGAGCTGGTGTCTTTCAAACCGCAGCTTCGGCACGCTGTTTACCAATCGAAGCCTCGGGTATACGTGGGCGCTGAACAGTGCGGAAAACAAGCTGACGCCGTGGTTCGGCGCGCCGGACGCACCGCAGCGAGGCGAGCTTATGACGCTGACCGCGGACGGCGCCGTCTATGACCTGATCGACGGAGCGGCGGCTGTTTTCTGCGAGAAACGTGCGAGTTGGTATGCGCGCGTCGGTTCTTTGTATATTGAAACCGAACTGACCGTACCGGAGGCGGGCATGAAAAAGAGTCTGCGCGTCAGAATTCTCAACCGGGGAAAAGGGCGGTTTCGGGGCGAGCTGAGCTATACGGTCTTTCCGGTTCTGGGGCGGGAAACGCTTCACGGCGAATATGTCCGCAGCGGAGAATTCAGAAAAGGCGTTTTGTTCCGTAATCACTGGACCGGGCAGAACGACGGATACATGTATCTGTATTCGCCGCAGGCAAGTCCCGCTCCGCCGGCGGCGTTTCGCTGCTGCGCCGGCCTTGCCGGGGGCGGCTGCGCGCGCGTCCCGCTGTCGATAGAAGCCGGGGCGTCCGCCGAAGCGGTGTTTTTCATCACGTTCGCGCTTGACCGAAATGCGGCGGCGTTTCTTGCGCGCACGCCGTTTTTGCCGCAGATGCGCATAACCGTGCTTCCGCGTTCGTTAAAAGACCGCGCGCCGACGGCGTTCTGCGAAAAATATATTCTTTGGCAGATCCGGCGGGTCCGGCTGTACGCGCGCTGCGGGCCGTATCAGTGCTCGGGCGCTTACGGCTTCCGAGATCAGCTGCAGGACAGTATGAATCTGGCGCTTGCGGATCCGGAGCCTCTGAAAATACAGCTTTTCCGTTCCGCGGCGGCGCAGTTTTCGGAAGGGGACGTTCTTCACTGGTTCCATATCGGGATCGAGAACGGTAAACAGACGATCAAGGGCGTGCGCACACACTGTTCGGACGATCTTCTCTGGCTTCCTCTCGCGGTTGCGGAATACGCGCGCGTTACAGGCGACACGGAAATTCTGAAAAAAGAGATCCCGTTTCTTGTTCATTTTCCGTTGGGAGATAATGAGCGCGACCGTTACGCGGTCTGTGGTCGAACCGCCGGGCGCCGTCCGTTATCGGAGCATTGCCTTCTTGCATTGGAACGCGCTGATCGCGTCGGCAGCCACGGACTTCTGCTGATGGGCGGCGGCGACTGGAACGATTCTTTCGGCGAGGCAGGCGACCGGGGCAGGGGCGAGAGCGTCTGGCTGACGCAGTTCTGGGCGCTTACGGCGAAACGTTTCGCGCCGCTGTGCGACCGTGAAACAAAAGAAAAAATGCTGCGCCGTGCCGGAGAATTACTCGCCGCGATCGATCGTGAAGCGTGGTTCGGCGACCGTTACGCCCGCGCGTTTTATGACGACGGGACGCCGATGGGCGTCGCGGGAAGCGGCAACAGCGAGATCGATCTTCTGCCGCAGAGCTTCGCCGCGCTGTCGGGTATGCAGAATGCGGACCGCGTGCGGACCGCGCTGAAAACGGCGTACGAGCTTTTATATGATAAGAAAAACAATATTGTTAAACTGTTCGACCCGCCCTTTGACGAGTCGAAAAAACACACGGGATACGTCAATTTCTATCCGCGCGGCGTGCGGGAAAACGGCGGCCAGTATACGCACGCGGCGGTCTGGTTTGCGCTTGCGCTGCACCGCGCGGGGTGCGGGACCGAGGCGCGTCGGATCATGGACGCGCTCGATCCGATGCGTCATCTCGGTCCGGACGGAGACACCGGCACGTACAGGAACGAGCCCTACGCCCTTTCCGCAGACGTCTATTCTCTGCAAAACTACGAGGGCCGCGGCGGGTGGAGTATGTATACCGGCGCTGCGGGATGGTATTTTCGGGCGGCTGCGGAGATTTACGGGGAAAATCGTGAAAAAAACGATTAACGGCGCGTAATTGAATATTGAATTTCTCTTTTTTCTGTGCTATATTTCTTATATAAAGAAAAAAGAGGATTTATTATGCTCAAACGGTTCATCGGCTATTACAAGCCGCATCTTCTGATGTTCTCGCTCGATATGGCGGCGTCCGTGCTGATCTCGGTTCTCGGCATGGTCTATCCCGTTATGACGAACCGGATGCTCAACGACTATATCCCAAACAAGGAATACCGCGCGATCATCATCGCGGGCGTCTGTGTGCTCGCGCTGTATTTCTTGCGCATGCTGCTGCGCTATTTCGTGCAGTATCAGGGGCACATGGTCGGTACCTATATGCAGAAGCAGATGCGGACCGAGCTTTTCCGGCATCTTGAGCGGCTGCCGTTTTCCTTTTTCGACGATCATGAGACCGGCGCGATCATGACGCGCATGACCAACGACCTGTTCGAGGTCAGCGAGCTCGCGCACCACGGCCCCGAGAATCTTCTGACCTGCTCGATCATGATCGTGCTGAGCTTTTCGTATCTGTGCACGATCAACGTGTGGCTGACGCTGATCATATTCTGCTGCGTCCCGCTGCTTGCTTACGTTTCGGCGCGTTACCGCAAACGCATGCGCAAGGCGTTTCAGGAGCGACGCGAGAGCACGGCGCTGATCAACGCTTCGATCGAGAGCTCGATCACCGGCGTGCGCGTCACGAAAGCGTATACCAATGCGGACCGCGAGCAGGAAAAATTCGAGATCGGCAACGAAAAATTCGTCGAGGCCTCGGCGCATTCCTATTCCGCGATGGGTAAATTCTTTTCCTCCACGTCATTTGTCTCCGATGTGTTCAACGTATTCATCCTGATCGCCGGCGGCCTGTTCCTCTATAACGGAAAAATCAATTTCGGTGAGTATTCCACGTTTATCGTCTCGGTCAATCTGTTCATCCAGCCCGTGCAGACGCTCATTCAGTTCACCGAGCAGTGGCAGAACGGCGCGACGGGCTTTAAACGCTTTCTTGAGATCATGGACGTGCCCGAGGAAACGGACGCGCCCGACGCGAAGGATCTCGGCGAAGTCCGGGGTGAAATCGAGTTCCGGGATGTGCGGTTCGCGTATAAGCCGGAGCATGGCGTTCTTGACGGTATTTCATTCCGTATCGAGCCCGGCAGAAAGGTCGCCCTCGTGGGCCCCTCGGGCGGCGGAAAGACAACGATATGCCATCTGATCCCGAATTTCTATAAGCTCGGCGAAAACGACGGCAGCATTCTGATCGACGGCAGGGATATCCGCTCGGTGACGATGGATTCATTGCGGCGCAATATCGGCATCGTGCAGCAGGATGTGTTCCTGTTCTCCGGCTCGATTGCCGACAACATCCGTTACGGCGAGCCCGATGCGACCGACGAGCAGATCGTCGCCGCTGCGAAACGCGCGAAGATCCATGATTTCGTCATGACGCTTGAAAAGGGATACGATACCGAGATCGGCGAGCGCGGCGTA
>JAFRPB010000133.1 GCA_017429345.1 Clostridia bacterium
GGCACGCACCTTGCTTGCATCTTCTCCGTCATATCGTCCAAAAATCCCTTGAAAGGCGACAGCCTTCCTGCGGTCTTTTTGAACAATCTGACGAAAAATCTGACGGCGCAATCTGCGCACCGGAATTAATCAGCGCTTACCTAGTGATAGAATGAGCGGCGGGCGTTCCGACCGGCCGTTCGGAAATCAATCATAAAATAACAGGAGGATTACCGATGGAATTTGCAGCGTTGATCAAGGGGATCTGGAGTCTGTTTCTGAGCCTGATCCTGGCGCTTACCCCCGGGGGCTTCCCCCGCGTTCCCAATGAAGAGAATCTGGACCTCGTGTGGAGCGACGAATTCGACGGCGACGCGCTCGACGCGTCGAAATGGCACGGGCATTACTGCTCCGCCGAGGCGACGATCCGCCGCGGCAGCTACTGGAGCACGGATATGGCGGTCGTCGAGGACGGGTGTCTGCATATCAAAACGCAGTATCTGCCCGAGGGCTTAAACGGAAACGGCAAGCCGGGCTGGTATACCTGCGGTATCGACACGAGCGGGCTTTACGAGCAGACCTTCGGCTATTTCGAGGTGCGCTGCATCCTGCCGAAGGGCAGCGGCCTTTGGAGCGCCTTCTGGATGCTCTCGAACGGTATGGGGCAGGTCGGCAACGGCGGCGAGGACGGCGCGGAGATCGATATTTTCGAGTCCCCCTTCTACGGCGAGAGATTCAGCCGCCGCGTCTCGAGCAATATCCACATCGACGGTTACGGCGCGGATCTGAAGAGCAATCACGTCTGCGAGGCGTATCTGCTGCGCAACGACCCCTATGAGACCTTCAACACTTACGGACTTGAATGGAATGAGAAGGAGTATATTTTCTACGTGAACGGGATCGAGACCGGCCGTTCCTCCTTCGGCGGCACGGCGAAGGTGCCGGAATTTATGATCCTCTCGGTCGAGGTGGGCGGCGAGAACGCCGAACCCGGCGACAGCTGGGCGGGCGCGTCGCTCGCGCCCGGCGACGCGCCGACGGATTTCGTGATCGACTACGTGCGCGCCTATCAGTATAAACCGGCGGAATAAGCCGCGGGCGCGTCCGCTGCGGATCGTCGGCAGAGCCGGTAAAATAACGCGCTTTCAGGCCGAATCGGAGGAACGTTCAGATGGAAAAGATCATTCTGCTGTGTATTCTGATCCCCGTCGCAGCGTTTTTCACGGGGCTCGGGATCTTCGCGTGGAAACGGAAAAAACCGATGTGGTTCTGGTCGGGCGCCGAGGTGAGCGAGAAAGAGATCTCGGATATTCCCGCGTATAACAGAGCGAACGGGATCATGTGGATCGTGTATTCCTGCGTTTTCTGGGTCAGCGCGATCCTCGGCTTCCGGTATCCGGGCACAGCCGAAATCATCCTTGCGGTCGGGTGCGTCGGCGGCATTCCGATCCTGATCGTCGTCTACAGAAGAATCTATGCCCGATACGGGATCCGGGACCGGACGGAGGATCCCGGTCGGAAATAGGGCGAGTACTCAAATAATGAATCGAAGGAGAAAACAATGAATAAAAAAACGCTCGTCATACTGATTGCGGTCTGCGTCGCCGCGGCCGTCGCGGGCGGAATACTGCTGCGCGATATAATAACCTCCTCCACGAAGCCGGCGGCGTCTTCGCCGGATACTTCTTCCGCCCCCGTCGTTTACAAGGCGCTCTCGCAGGGCGACGCCGCCCCGGATTTTACCGCGGCGCTGGCCGGCGGGGGGAGCTTCACGCTCTCCGAGCATAAGGACGAGGTCGTTCTTGTGAATTTCTGGGCGACCTGGTGCCCGCCCTGCGTCGGCGAGCTGCCCGCGTTCGAGCAGATGAAAAACGACGGGATCGACGGTTTCTCGTTTGTCGCCGTCAACTGCAGCGAGGATAAAAGCACGGTCGACGCGTTCCTCGCCGAGAACGGCTACACCTTCGCCGTCGCTTACGACGAAGACGGCGCGATCGGGAATATGTACCCGACGGACGGCATTCCGTATACGCTGCTTATCAGAAACGGGATCATCGAAAAAACCTATCTGGGCGCGCCGCGCGACGCTTACGATGAGTACAAAAGCGCGGTCGGGGAAGCTTTGCAAAAATGAAAAAGAGAGTAAAACAAGCCGTCGCCTGTCTGCTTCTCGCCGTCGCCGCCTGTCTTGTCGCGATCGGTCTTGCCGACGGCGGATTTTCGGACGTCGCGGAAAAAGCCCGCGTGATCTGTTATGAGTGCATCGGCGTCGGCTGAGCCCGGAAGCGCGTCGGAGAATGCCATGAAAAACATCGAAAAGAAAGAAAAACGTTTCCCGCGGCTGTCCGCGAGAAGATATACGCAGCTGATCGCCGCCGTTTTATACAACTGCAATATCCGGGGCTTTGCCGAGGGAAAGATCTTCAAGGGCGCGAGCAAGGGCGTGTGCGTCCCCGGGCTGAACTGCTATTCCTGCCCCGGAGCCGTCGCCGCCTGTCCGCTGGGGAGCCTGCAGTCGGCGCTGCTGTCCTCGCGGTATAAATTCCCGTATTATATTCTGGGGACGCTTCTGCTCTTCGGGCTTTTTTTCGGCAGAATGATCTGCGGTTTTCTCTGTCCGTTCGGGCTTTTGCAGGAGCTGCTGTATAAGATCCCGACGAAAAAGATCAAAAAAAACAGGCTCACGCGGATCCTGTCAAAGCTGAAATATATCATCCTCGCGGTATTTGTCGTCGTCATCCCTCTGGTGAAGCTTGTTCCCGGCTTCTGCAAATACATCTGTCCTGCGGGGACACTGGAGGGCGGCGTTCCGCTCGCGATCGGGAATGAGACGCTGCGCGGAATGCTCGGCGCGCTGTTCTCGTGGAAGGTATTCGTTCTCGCCGCGGTTCTGCTCGTCTGTATCTTCTGTTACCGGGCGTTCTGCCGTTTTCTCTGCCCGCTCGGCGCGCTGTATTCCTTTTTTAACCCGATCTGCTTTTTCGGCGTCCGGGTCGATCGGAGCAAGTGCACCGACTGCGGCGCATGTACGCGCGCGTGCAAAGCGGACGTGAAAAAGGTCTGCGACGGCGAATGCATCCATTGCGGGGAATGCATCCGCAAATGCCCGGAAAACGCGATCTCTTTCGGTTATAAGGGACCGGGAGGTAAATTCTGATTTGTCGCTCTGTTGGGCGCACGGATTGTAGGGGCGGGCATGACCGCCCGCTTGCTTGTAAAATTTCATTTTAGCCTCAAAATAAGCAATAGCGCTAATTTTCCTTCAAAAATACGGAGAATAAACCGAGGGGCAGAGCGTATTGTTTCCGTTCTCTCATCCCTAATCCCTCATCGCTCATCCCTGTAAATTCTGATTTGTCGCTCTGTTGGGCGCACGGATTGTAGGGGCGGGCATGACCGCCCGCTTGCGTTTTGAGCCCCGTCCCTTGCGGACGGGCGAGAAAGCAAAATGGTTAAATCCGTTGTAAAATATACAATTTCTCCTCCTCGCC
>JAFRPB010000134.1 GCA_017429345.1 Clostridia bacterium
GGATAAATCGCAAAATCTCAAGGTTGTGAAAGTTGTATACTATGTCCTTTCTACATTGTATACCATCTTACTCTTGACACATGCCCGCCCCTACAAATTGTCGCCCAACGCCGCGGGAAACATCCCGACAAATCAGTATTTCCCCAGCAGCGGCTGATCCATTGCAAACAGCGTCTCGTTGATCCTGAAAATATCATAGATCCTGTTCAGGATGAAATATTCCACGATCACGTCGAATTTGCTGCTGTGGGAGATCGCGAAGCCCGCCTTCATCAGCAGATCGCTCGTTTCCGACAGCGGCAGCTCCAGCGCGATCGCGAACGAGAGCGCCGTCGCTTTGCTCGGTCGGTATTGCGGGTCGCTGCGGATCTTGGAGAACAGCTTCCGGTCGACGTTCGCTCTTTTATAGCATTGCGCGTCCGTCATGCCCTTTTCGTCGATCTTGCGCAGCAGCATTTCCGAAAAGCTTTCGTCGAGATTTTGCAGTGCGTTGTCAAGCGAGAGCGCCTTGGCAGGAGCTTCGGCGGCTGCGGGGAGCGGTATCGCTTCGAACAGGGATTCATCGGCGTAAAAGCGCTGTTCTTTCGCTTCGTCGGGCTTCTTCGGCCTGCGGAATACGGACGCCGGGCGCAGTCTCGGTTTTATTGGCGCGTCTTTCGCAGCATGCGCCGCCTCCGGCAGTATGGCGCTGCGGCTAAAGGAATGCGCGTTGACATAGGTCTGGTCGATGTATTCCCTGACGCGCGCGCCGAGGTCCTTGCTGATCTCGAAGCTGACGCGGTCGAATAACACAAGCGTCACGGCTATGTCGTTTTCCTGCAGGAATGCGCGGATCGTGTCCGACGCGACGCGGAACGCCTCCGCTTTCGGATAACCGTATACGCCCGCCGAGATCAGCGGGAACGCGACGCTCTCGCACCCGTATTCTTTCGCGAGCGCGAGGGAATTGCGGTAGCAGTTTTCGAGCAGCTCTTTTTCGCCGTGACCGCCGCCGCGCCATACGGGGCCGACGGTATGGATCACATATTTCGCGGGCAGATCATACCCCCCGGTGATCTTCGCCTCGCCCGTTTCACAGCCGCCGAGCGTTTCGCATTCTTTAAGAAGCTGCGGACCCGCCGCGCGATGGATCGCCCCGTCGACGCCGCCCCCGCCGAGCAGCGAGTTGTTCGCCGCGTTGACGATGGCGTCGCAGTGTTTTTTCGTGATATCGTTCCGTTCAATGAAAAACGGCATGACAAACCCTTCTTTCTGTTATGGAGTATAACATTCCCTGCGAAAAGTGTCAAGCGCCGCAGACCGGCGCTCCGCATAGAGAGCCGCCGTTTTGCGAATATGCGTTGACTTTTTCGCGCTGTTATGATACATTTCTATTGTATCGGAACAGACAAAGATACAAAATATAATATGTTACGGAGTGTGTGTTATGGTAGTAAACAGACCGCCGATGGGCTGGAATTCGTGGAATACGTTCGGCCCGGATATCAATGAAGAAGTCGTGATGCAGACCGCGGATTACATCGCGGAAAGCGGCCTCAAGGACTGCGGCTATGAGTACGTCGTCATCGACGACTGCTGGAGCCTGAGAGAGAGAAACGAAAAAGGCGAGATCGTTCCCGATCCCGAGAAATTCCCGCACGGCATGAAATACGTCGCGGATTACGTGCATTCGAAGGGCCTCAAATTCGGCATGTATTCCTGCGCCGGCACCATGACCTGCGCGCGCTATCCCGGCTCGCTCAACAACGAGTTCATCGACGCGAAGTGCTTCGCCGAATGGGAGATCGACTACCTCAAATACGACTACTGCTTCCATCCGCGCTATGTTGCGGGCGATGTTTCCTATAAAAGAATGGCGATCGCGCTGGCGAACTGCGGCAGAGACATCGTTCTTGCCGCCTGCTCCTGGGGCGCGGACAACACCAAGACCTGGATCAAGGAGACCGGCGCGCACACCTTCCGTTCCACCGGCGACATCAACGACTCCTGGGCGTCGATGCGCGACCTGACCCGCTCGCAGCTGCAGGTCCTCGAATACAACGGCAAGGGCTGCTTCAACGATATGGATATGCTCATCGTCGGCATGAAGGGCAAGGGCAACGTGGCGGTATCCGGCTGCACCGACGACGAATACCGGACGCATTTCGCGGTCTGGGCGTTCCTGGGCTCGCCGCTGATCATCGGCTGCGACTTAAGAAAGATCGACGAAGAGAACCTGAAGACGCTTAAAAATCCCGTGCTGATCGGCATCAATCAGGACGGCAATTATTCCCAGCCCTTCTTCCTGACGCAGCGCAGAGACTACCGCGCCCAGAGGGGCCCCGACGATCCGCTGCTTGCGCATTACGAGCTGGATATGCCCGTCATGGCGAAGATGCTCGACAACGGCGATATCGCGATCGGCGCGTTCAATCTCACCGACGGCCGCCGCGAGTTCGGCTTCATGCTCGACGATCTCGGCCTTTACGACGGCTGCGGAAAGACGCTGGAGCTCACCGACTGCTGGACGGGGGAGACGATCCGCCCGGTCAACAACACGGTCTGTTATCATCTGGACGCGCACTGCAGCGTCGTTTACCGCGCGAAGGTCGTCGACCTTTAATGGCGGCGTGCAGGACCTGCGGCAGGGATGTGACCGGCGACGAGATCGGGCTTACGAAGAAGCTCGTCAACCGCGCCGCGACGGAGTATCAGTGCATCGACTGCCTTGCCGCGCATTTTCGCGTGAGCCCCGACCTGCTGCGCGAGAAGATCGAGCAGTACAGGGCGATGGGCTGCGCGCTGTTTGCGGATAACCCCTGATTTGCCGGGGGCAAATCAGGGGTTCGGATATCGGGTATCGGATTTCGCGGATCGTGCCTGTATTGTCGATGATTCTCGTTTTCTCCCGATTTTGCGGAGTTTATTTTATGATTTGAGCCGCGGTTTCGGCACGATATCCGATCCCCGATCCCCGATATCCGCGCACTCTTTATCCATCAATTCCAACGGAGGCAAAACAATGAGCACCTGCGATCACGATTGTTCGTCCTGCTCCGAAAACTGCGCCAGCCGCAGCGGGGGCATACAAAAAGAGAAGCTGAACGAATTCAGCAGCGTCAAAAAAGTCATCGCCGTCGTCAGCGGCAAGGGCGGCGTCGGCAAATCCCTCGTCACGAGCCTGCTTGCCGTGCAGGCGCAGCGCGAGGGGAAGCAGACCGCGATCCTCGACGCGGATATCACGGGTCCCTCGATCCCGCAGGCGTTCGGCTTGCACGAAAAGATCATGGGGAGCGATATCGGTTTCTTCCCTGCGAAGAGCAAAACCGGCGTCGATATCGTTTCTCTGAATTTAATGCTTGAAAACGAAAACGACCCCGTCGTGTGGCGGGGCTCGCTGATCGCGGGCGCGGTCAAACAGTTCTGGACCGACGCGGTCTGGAAAGACGAGGATATCATGTTCATCGACATGCCGCCCGGCACCGGCGACGTGCCGCTGACGGTGTTCCAGTCGCTGCCCGTGGACGGCGTCGTGATCGTGACGAGCCCGCAGGAGCTGGTTTCCATGATCGTCGAAAAGGCGGTCAAAATGGCGGGCCTCATGAAGATCCCCGTGCTGGCTGTCGTTGAAAATATGTCCTATTTCAAATGCCCGGACTGCGGCGGCGTGCATTATATTTACGGCGAGAGCCGCCTCGAGAAGATCGCGAAGGAATACGGCATCGGCTGCACCGCGCGCATCCCGATCGATCACAAATTCGCCGCCGCCTGCGACGAAGGCCTGGTCGAGCTGGTCAACGATGAGTCGCTTGCGGGAGTGGTCAGAACGATAATGGATTGAAAAAATGAATTCGCCGAGGCGTTTGCGTCTCGGCGAATTCATTTTTTCGGATATCGGATATCGGATTTCGCGAATCGTGCTTGTATAATCGGCTATTCTTGCTCTTTCCCGATTTTGCCGAGTTTATTTTATGATTTGTGCCGCGGTTTCGGCACGATATCCGATCCCCAATCCCCGATATCCGCCAGTAGAAGCCCTTGATATATCAGGATTTTATAACCAAAATACAATCATACTCCTTCCGAATCAGCATCGCGTTCGGACGGAACAGGTCGGCGGGGTTGCTTCGCAGCACGAAGCGGTCCCCGTCCTTTGTATAGGTGATGCTCGAGCCGCCGCCGTCGAGATTGACCGCACGGTCGGCGCCGAGCTTTATCATCATTTTCGCAAGGTCGACGAGCGTCGCTCCGTTGGAGTAGTCGGGGATCCTGCCGTCGACCTCCAGCAGAAGGATCTTCCCGTCCTTCGTCACGCCCGCGGCGGTGCGCGGGTGCCGCACATAGGAGAACGGCTCGAGCGGCGACCAGTCGAAAATCTCCCCGTCCTTCACGATCAGCTGAAGCCCCGCGACGGCGTGCTCAAGCTCCCTGAGCAGCGCGGGATCTTCGGCGAGCGAGGCGATCACGGGCGTTCCGTCTTTCTTCACGCCGAGAAAATGCCGCTTCGAGTCCGCGTTCGCGACGACGACGCCGTTCTTTATACACAGGCCCGCCGGGTGCGCGTCGCCGAACATATCGAAGAAATCTCCGTTCATCGCCGCGACCACGTTCACGCCGTTTTTGACAGCCGCGTCGATCATCTGCGGCACCTTCGCGCGCACGCCGACGCTGATATACCCGTCGTCCGGCGTACCGGTGTAGATCGTCGCCTTCTGAGTATCGACGGTCAGACCGAAGACGTGCACCGGAGCGCCTTCTTTGTTTTTACAGAAATAATGCGCATATTCCACGCCGTCGGCGACGGTTTCGCGCTCCTCGCGTTCGGAAACAGTACCCGAGTCGTATTCTTCGAGCAGCGTTTCTGCGTCGGCGTATACGGGCTCGAAAGCAAAGGACTGTCTGCGCACGTTTTTGCTTTTCTTCCGCAGCGTAAAACGGAACGTGAGCGTTTCGCCCGCCGCGGGCTCGCTGTCAAAATAAAACACGTGCGTCAGGCGGTCGTAGGGCTCGTCGTCGTTGAAATAATCGGTATATTCCCGCCCGCCGCAGAGCAGCGACGCGTTGTATACCGCATGCTTCGTGTATACGACGGCCTTGAGCCTGCCGTCGTCGGTTATTATATACTTCGCTTCTTTGAGCGGCGCATGGATCTGCATGATATCACGTCCTTTTTGCCTATTATACGCTGTTTTTCCGCTTCTTGCAAGATGTAATAAGCGCATTCTCCGTGTTCGCGGCTGCGCGATCCGTCCCGTCTGCGTCGGCCAGGCGGTATTTTTTCGGTAAAACGCTTGCAACCTCCGACGAAACGTAGTATAATAAGCACAATATTATATAGGAAAGGACAGATGATTATGGCGGCTTTCACAAAGCTTACCGCATTCTTTATGAGCGTGATCGGGTTTTTCTGCTCGATCTTCGGCATCCCGTATTACCCGACCGGCCTGGAGGTAGACCTCACGGGCTATGAGCTTGTGTTTGAGGACGAATTCGAAGGCGACTCGCTCAATTACGACGTGTGGCACGACCGCGCGCTCGGCGCGCGCAGGGGCGGCTTCAACTCCTCGGGGCAGGTCGAGGTGAAGGACGGCAATCTGATCCTCACCGCGCAGTACCGTGAGGACGGCGAATACGGCGAAGGCTGGTATTCGGGCATGATCAGCCTGAAGCAGTGGTACTGCAGAGGGTATTTCGAGATCCGCTGCAAGTGCAACGACGGCGGCGATTTCTGGAGCGCCTTCTGGCTGCAGGCGGCGAACCCCTACGACCATGAGAAGTCCGCGGGCGGCCCCGGCGGCTGTGAGATCGATATTTTCGAGGCGATGGCCGCGAAGGATAAGACAAAGGCGAGCAGAGATTCCGTGAGCATCAATCTGCACTGCAACGGCGGCGACGACAACCCGGATAAGCTCGATTCCAAGCACGTGGGCAGCTACCGCGGCAAAGACATTTACACCGAGTACAACACCTACAGCTGCATGTGGACCGAAGACGAGTATATCTTCTTCGTCAACGGCAAGGAGGCCGCGCGCAGCACCCACGCAAAGGGCGTTTCGCAGGTGCCCGAGGAAGTGATCGTATCGCTCGAGATCCCCGGCGAGACGGATCACACGCACGATTTCACCACGCAGTTCGTCGTGGATTACGTGAGAATTTATCAGCTGCCGTAAACAGGCAGAGCGGAGAGCGGAGTTCGGAGAGCGGAGATAAGACGCTTTCCGAACGCTTCGCTTATCTCGCATGATCCCCGCGTCAGTTCCGGTGCGCCGGTTGCCGACAGCAGATAGCTGATAGCCGAAAGCGTTTTACGTTTTACGTTCAACGACACCCGGCACCCAGAGGTCAGAAGCCAGAAGCCAGCGGCCGGCAGCCAGTGGCCGGCAGCCAATAGCCAGAGGCCAGAGGCCAGAAGCCAGAAGCCAGAGGCCAGAAGCCAGAGGCCAGAGGCCAGAGGCCAGAGGCCAGAAGCCAGAGGCCAGAGGCCAGAAGCCAACACCAATCCCCCCCCGGCAGTCCGGATCGCCCCGGACTGCCGTTTTTTCGGCGAAAAAAGAGAAATGAATCTGCCGCAAAGCATTGACATTCCTGTTTTCGCGGCGTATAATGACGAATGATTTTATTACCCCGAGGGGGCGGATCGATATGTCCGAGCAACCCGTTACCGCCGTGATCGTCGGCTGCGGGCACCGCGCCGTGATCTACGCGGATTATTCCCTTGCGCATCCGGATGAGCTGAAGATCGTCGGCGTCGCCGATCCCAACCGCGAGCGCTGCCTGATGGCTGCGAAGCGGTACGGCTTTTCCGAAGAAAACTGCTTTGAGAGCGCCGAAGCCCTTGCCGCGAGACCGCGCTTTGCCGACGCGGTGATCAACGGCACGATGGATCATCAGCACGTTAAGACGTCGATCCCGCTTCTGCGGCTCGGCTATGATATTCTGCTCGAGAAGCCCTTCGCCGTCAACGAGGCGGAGATGCGCGCGCTTGACTTCGCGGTCAAAGAGAGCGGCCGCAGGGTCATGATCTGCCATGTGCTGCGCTACGCGGGCTTCTACCGCGAGATCCGTCGGCGCGTCGCAGCGGGGGAGCTGGGCGACATCATCAATATCCAGCTCGCCGAGCACGTCAGCTTCCATCACCTCTCCACCTCCTACGTGCGCGGCAAATGGGCGAATTCCGAGAAGTGCAAAACCTCGATGCTGCTTGCCAAAAGCTGCCACGATCTCGATATCATGATGTGGATGATGAATCCGGTGAAGCCGAAAAAGGTCAGCTCCGTCGGCGCAAGGACGCAGTTTCGTCCCGAAAACGCGCCCGAGGGCGCGGGCACGCGCTGCACGAAGGATTGTCCGCTGGTCGACACCTGCCGGTATTCCTCAAAGCGGCTGTATCTTGAACATCCCGACAATTGGACGATGTACGTCTGGGCGGACCTTGAGCATATCGAGCACCCGACCGACGAAGACAGAATGAATTCGTTCAGAAACGGCAACCCCTATGATCGCTGCATTTACAAATGCGATAACGACGTGGTGGATCACCAGTCCGTGCTGATCGAGTTTGAGGACGGCGCGACCGGCACGTTCAATATGATCGGCGGCTCGGCGAAATCGATGCGCACGATCCATATCATCGGCACGAAGGGCGAGCTTTACGGCGAGTTCGAGAGCGGAAAATTCACCGTCTCGAAGATCGCGCCCGACGAGCCGGAGCTGTTCGCGGACGAGGAAGTCGACCTCAGCGAGGGCGGCGGCCACGGCGGCGGCGACGAGGCGATCGTGGAGGATTTCGTCCGGTATGTCCGCACGGGAGAGCAGTCGATCTCCTGCACGGCGATCGATAATTCCCTTGCCGGCCACTTGACCGTGTTCCTCGCGGACGACTCCCGCGAGCACGGGGGAGAGGTACGGGAGTGCAGGTTTGATAAATACTGATTTGGCGAGATAATAGGCAATAGGCAGTAGGCAATAGGCATTATGTTACAAACTAAAGCGCACATCGTAAAATTAACGTATCTATTGCCTAATGTCCAATGCCTAATGCCTCAAAATCCTGATTTATCGAGGTCTTCAACCTCGATAAATCAGGATTTTGCGTCTTGACCTCAGCCCGGTTGCATATTATAATAGAAAAGGTCGGGTTTTGCGGCGGGCTGCGCGTATGCGCCGTACTGCCGAAGTCCGCGGAGAATTTGCGAAAAAGGAGAAAGAATAAAATGAAAAACATTTTCGAAGCGCCTTTTATCAAGGAGATGGAGCGCACTACCGCCAATATGTACCGTCTGGGCTGGGACGAACGCAACGGCGGAAATATCAGCTATATGCTCGACGAGGAACTGGTCGCGAATTATCTTGATTTCAATACTGTTCTTCGGAGGATTCCCACCGGCTTTGACGCGAAGGATCTGGCGGGAAAGATCTTCATCGTCACCGGTACGGGAAAGTATTTTAAAAACGTGGACGACGATCCCGAGACGAACCTCGGCATCATCCGGATCTCCGAAAACGGGACGGACGCGGAGCTGCTCTGGGGCTACAAGGACGGCGGCCGTTTCACCAGCGAACTGCCCTCACATCTGATGTCCCACATCGCACGTCTTCACGCGGATCCGGAAAACCGCATTATCATGCACTGCCACCCCGATTACACCCTCGCGATGACGCAGGTGCTCGAAATGGAGGAAAAATCCGTCACCCGCACCCTCTGGGGGCAGATGACCGAGAGTATCGTCGTCTTCCCCGACGGCGTCGGCGTGCTGCCGTGGATGGTCTGCGGCACCAACGAGATCGGCGTCGCCACCGCGGAAAAAATGAAGGACTTCCGGCTTGTGATCTGGACGCTGCACGGCATCTACGGCGCGGGCAGAACGATGGACGAGGTCTTCGGCCTGATCGAGACGGTCGAAAAGGCGGCGAAGCAGTATATGCTCACCCTGCCTTACGAAAAAAAACAGTGCATCTCCGACGAGGAGCTGGTCGCGCTGGCGGAGCAGTTCCACCTGACCTACCGCAAGGATTTCCTTGACCTGCCGCAGAATTGACGGAAACACCCGGATCGACAGGATCGCTTGCGAGGGGACGAAAAAAGAGGAACGGGACGTCCGAATGGGAGAGACAGGTTTTTTTTCGACTCGGATGACGATATAAAGCGGTTCAAATAGCATCTCGGAGGTCTGCGGCGAATCGTCTTTAAACAGGACGCCCGGGACCGGAGCGTCGGGGGATGAGATTATCAGTAGAATGAAAAGCTTGAAAAAGCATATTTCCCGAACGGATATCGGCGCGGCGATCGTATTTTGCATCGTCGCGCTGGTTTTGGTGCTCTCCGCCCTGTTTTCTCATGTGATCGACGACGAGGCGTTTTATTACACGATCCCGCAACGGCTGCTGCAGGGGGACCGGCTGCTTGTAGATGAATGGCATCCGACGCAGCTTGCCGCGCTGTTTCAGCTCTTGCCGTATTCCGTGTTTAAGTCTCTTGCACACGGTACGGACGGGATCATTCTGTCGATGCGTCTCATGTATGTGTGTATTATCCTTATACTTTATTGGTATATGTATCTGAAGCTGCGGGAATACGGGATCTGGGGGAGTATCGCGTCTGCGATGTTCTGCGCGGATTCTTATCTCGGTCTGCTGGCAATAAACTACTATAATCTTTTCTCTGTTTTTCTTTCAATACTCGGCATGATGGTTTTTATGAGCAGGAAAAAGCCTTCGCGCTTTAAATTATTCGCTGCAGGCGTCATTCTTTCCTGCGCCGTTTTGTGCGCTCCCGCATTTGCCGTTTTCTATTTTCTGTTCAGCGTTCTGGTCTTTGCGCAGCTGCTCATGCGGCGAAAAGGCAAAACTCTTTTCAAAGATCATTTTTCCCTTCTCAACGGAAAGGCGTGGACATATCTCACGGTCGGGGTCGTTTTGAGCGCGACCGTTTTTTTACTCTATCTGTTGGCATTCAGCGACGTGAAGAGCATTCTCTTTGACGTCGGTTTTCTCCGTGGCAGCAGTTCGCATTCTATGACGATCTTCGGCAATTCGTTGAATTATAATAAATTTAAAAATTATATTGTTGAAAACAGTTTCATTCTGTTGATCTGCGCATTGATAATGATATCTGCGGTCGTGTATTGTTGTTTGCGGAAACATTTTCGCTCCTCTCGGGTTCGCAGAGGAGTGAGAGCATTTCTTCTTATTGCCGTATTTGCGGTTTTTTCAGTTTTTTTATTTGTGAATCTCAACAGAATGTTTGATACGGAAGGATTCGGAAATAATACAATAATAAGCGTTTTAAGCTTCGTCGTCTTTTTACTCTGTGACAGGAAAGATCGCAGAATGCTTGCTTTCTTTTGCTTATCGCTGGCATGTTCGTTTTCAATGGATTTCCTTTCAAACGTAACGATTCTTTTCGGCAGCCGATTGGCATATATCCCTGCGTTCTGCTGCATAGGGACCGTGCTTCGGGAACTTCGGCAAATTCCGGACGATCAAAAGGATGATCTCTCGTCCGCGGATAATGGATTGAACCGCTTTTTTGTGAGACTGGGATATGTTTTTTCGGCGGCATTTATTGCGGCACTGTCTTTATGGATAATTCTGTGGTCGAATTATTTGCTGTTCGACGCCGGCAATTCACCGACATCGATGACAATGATCGAACGCGGTCCGTATGCAGGGCTGATCCGAAAACAGAATTATTGCGACGATTATTTTAGCTCATTGGATGAGCTGGACTGCATTGCTCAGACGGGCGACGGACCGGTATATATCAGTGCTATGCTGCCCTTCGGTTATCTGTATATGGATCGTCCGATCGGGATCTGCACGACATATTATGAATCGGAGGACGAGCTGTTACGCGCGATGGAATATTGGGAAATGTATCCCGAAAAGCGTCCTTCGGTAATATACATCCCGAAGTATTCTTTTGATAAGGACGGTTTTATCGCCAGAAATGACCAAGCAAAGAACGATCTGGAGAAGCTGAATGATCTTTGTGTTTCTTCGTATGAGGAGACGGATACCGGTATTGTATTAAGCGCCGTTCAATGGCTTCCTTCTTTTAATGCGGAAAAATCGGGATAACGGCCGGTTTTTATAAACGCCCGGCGCCGTTTATAAGAAACTTTTCAAACCCTCTTGACAAAATCAAAAATAATCCTTGACATGCTGTCGGCACGTTGGTATAATGAGTATCCTATTATTATGGATATTGTCGCTTACCGTGCTTACGGCGTGTCGTTTTTATTTGCGGGAAACGGCTTTTGCGGCGGAGAGCGGCGGTATCCGGGATCGGAGTGAATGTGTAATATGGTTAACGTTACCCCAGTTCAACAGGGTAAGACCACGCGAATGAGCTTCGGCAAGATCGAGGAGATCATGTCGATGCCCAATCTGATCGAGGTGCAGAAGAATTCTTTCCAGTGGTTCCTTGACGAGGGCCTGAAAGAGGTGTTCCGCGATACCGACGCGATTTCGGACTATTCGGGGAAGCTCGTTCTTCAGTTCGACAACTATTCGATCGACGCGGATCACCCGAAGTATTCCATCAAGGAATGCAAGGAGCGCGACGCGACTTATGAAGCGACGCTGATCATCTCCGCCAAGCTTCACAATACGGAGACCGGCGAGATCAAAGAGACCAGGGATATCCGCATCGGCCTGCCTTATATGACCGAGAGCGGCACCTTCGTGATCAACGGCGCGGAGCGCGTCATCATCTCGCAGCTGGTCCGTTCGCCCGGCGTGTATTACGGCATGACGCGCGACAAGACCGGCAAGAAGCTGTTCAACACCACCGTGATCCCCAATCGCGGCGCGTGGCTGGAGTATGAGTCCGACCAGAACGATCTGTTCTACGTCCGCATTGACAAGAACAGAAAAATGCTCATCACAACCTTTATCAGAGCGCTCGGCCTTGAGACGAACGCCGAGATCGACGAGTTCTTCGGCTATGACGACAGGATCCGCGCGACGCTCGATAAAGACACCACACAGAACTCCGCAGAAGCTCTGCTCGAAGTTTATAAAAAGCTTCGCCCGGGCGAGCCTCCGACGCTGGAATCCGCAAAGAGTCATCTTGACGCTCTTCTGTTTGACGAGCACAGATACGACATCTCCAGAGTCGGCAGATATAAGTATAATAAGAAGCTGTCGATCTCCGACAGACTGAAGGGCAACGTGCTTGCCGAGAACATTGTCGATCCCGAGACCGGCGAGCTGCTCGCCGAGGCGGGGGAGCGCGTCACCAAACAGAAGGCCTATGAGATTGAGCAGGCCGGCGTGACCGAGGCGTTCGTCATTCCCGAGGGCGCGGAGGACAAAAAGGTCAAGATCATTTCCAACGGTATGGTCGACGCGGGCCCCTATCTTCCGATGTTCGACGCAGACGAACTGGAAAAGCTCGGCGTAAACGAAAAGGTCAAATATAAGGTATTAAAAGAGATCCTCGATGAGAACGGGGAGGATAAGGACGCGATCGCCGCCGCTCTTGAGGCGCGCGTCGGCGAGCTGATCCCCAAGACCGTTACCGTCGACGATATCATGGCTTCGGTCAGCTATCTCAACTGTCTTGCGGAGGACGTCGGCAATATCGACGATATCGACCACCTCGGCAACAGACGTATCCGCTCGGTCGGCGAGCTGCTGCAGAACCAGTTCCGCATCGGCTTCGCGCGCATGGAGCGCGTCATCCGCGAGAGAATGTCCCTGCAGGGGCAGGAGACCGAAATGGTCACCCCGCGCGATCTGATCAATATCCGCCCGATCATCGCCGCGATCCGCGAGTTCTTCGGCTCCTCGCCGCTCTCGCAGTTCATGGATCAGGCGAACCCCCTTGCGGAGCTGACGCATAAGCGCCGTATCTCCGCCCTCGGCCCCGGCGGTCTTTCCAGAGACCGCGCCGGATTCGAGGTCCGCGACGTTCATTACAGCCACTACGGCCGTATGTGCCCGATCGAGACCCCCGAAGGTCCGAACATCGGTCTGATCTCTTATCTCGCGACTTTCGCGAGGATCAATAAATACGGCTTCATCGAAGCGCCGTTCCGCAGAGTTGATAAATCGACCGGCAAGGTGCTCAACGAGGTCGACTACATGACCGCCGACGTTGAGGATGAGTTCTTTGTCGCGCAGGCGAACGAGCCTCTTGACGAGAACAACTGCTTCGCGAGAAACAGGGTCACCGTCCGTTACCGCGACGAGTTCCGCGAGGTCGATCCGACCGTGCCCGACTATATGGACGTTTCGCCCAAGATGGTCGTTTCCGTCGCCACGGCAATGATCCCGTTCCTTGAGAACGACGACGCGAACCGCGCGCTGATGGGCTCGAACATGCAGAAGCAGGCGGTCCCGCTGATCCGCACCGAGGCGCCGATCGTCGGCACCGGTATGGAATACAAGGCGGCGGTCGACTCCGGCGTCGTGGTCGTCGCGAAGAACGGCGGCGTTGTGACGAAGGTCTGCGCCGACTACTGCGAGATCATGAACGACGATGGTCATCTCGATCATTACGACATCATCAAATTCATGCGTTCCAACCAGGGTACCTGCGTCAATCAGCGTCCCATCGTCAAGGTCGGCGAGCGCGTGGAAAAAGGCCAGGTCATCGCCGACGGTCCCGCGACGGACGGCGGCGAGGTCGCGCTGGGCAAGAACGCCCTGATCGGCTTCATGACCTGGGAAGGCTATAACTATGAGGACGCCGTTCTGATCAACGAGCGCCTTGTGAAGGAAGATATGTATACCTCGATCCACATCGAGGAGTATTCCACCGAAGCCCGCGATACCAAGCTCGGGCCGGAGGAGATCACCAGAGATATCCCCAACGTCGGCGACGACGCGCTCAAGGATCTTGACGAAAACGGCATCATCCGCATCGGCGCCGAGGTCACCAGCGGCGATATCCTTGTCGGTAAGGTCACCCCGAAGGGCGAGACCGAGCTGACCGCAGAGGAACGCCTGCTGCGCGCTATCTTCGGCGAAAAGGCGAACGAGGTCCGCGACACCTCCCTGAAGGTCCCGCACGGCGAATACGGCGTGATCGTGAACGTGGAGGTCTTCACCAGGGAGAACAGCGACGAGCTCTCTCCCGGCGTCAACAAGGTCGTGCGCGTCTATATCGCGCAGAAGAGAAAGATCTCCGTCGGCGACAAGATGTCCGGCCGCCACGGAAACAAGGGCGTCGTTTCCCGCATTCTCCCGCAGGAGGATATGCCCTTCCTTGCGGACGGCACGCCGCTGGATATCGTTCTGAACCCGTTGGGCGTTCCCTCCCGTATGAATATCGGTCAGGTGCTTGAGGTCAATCTCGGCTACGCGGCGAGACTGCTCGGCTGGAAGGTCATGACCCCCGTCTTTGACGGCGCGCACGAGGCGGATATCAAGCTCTGTCAGGAGCAGGCGGGCGTCCGCACCGACGGCAAGAGCATCCTTTACGACGGCAGAACGGGCAGACAGTTCGATAACCCCGTTACAGTCGGTATTATGTATTTCTTAAAGCTCCATCATCTCGTTGATGATAAGATCCACGCCCGTTCCACCGGTCCGTATTCCCTTGTCACGCAGCAGCCCCTCGGCGGTAAAGCGCAGTTCGGCGGCCAGCGTTTCGGTGAAATGGAAGTCTGGGCGCTCGAAGCTTACGGCGCGGCTTACACGCTGCAGGAGATCCTGACCGTGAAGTCCGACGACGTGCTCGGCAGAGTCAAGACCTATGAGGCGGTCGTGAAAGGTCTGAACGTTCCCAAGGCGGGTATCCCCGAGTCCTTCAAGGTCCTTCTGAAAGAGCTGCAGGCGCTCGGCCTTGACGTCAACGTGCTTGACGAGGATCAGAACGTGATCGATCTCACGCAGGATTATGACGGTGAGAGCGACGCGGACGGCAATCCGCTGCCGATCGACGACGAGGCGTTCACTTATGAGAACGACGCGGACGACGCGGAGGGCTTCTCGCTTGAGGTCCCCGATGATGAAGACGACGTGTCGCCCGAGGTCTATGACGACTATATCAGCGACGATTACACCGACAACGACGACTCCGACGAATGAGTCTGTGACTGTCAAAGCTTTTTGATAATAAACAGAAGCAACCCGACTCCGAAAGAAAGAAGGAAAAGTCTTGCTTAACGAGAATAATTACAACGAACTGCATTTTGATTCGATCAAAATTGCCCTTGCCTCGCCTGATACGATCAGAAGCTGGTCCTACGGCGAGGTCAAGAAGCCCGAGACAATAAACTACAGAACTCTGAAGCCCGAGCGCGACGGTCTTTTCTGCGAGCGCATTTTCGGGCCCACGAAGGACTGGGAATGCCATTGCGGCAAATTCAAGCGCGTCCGTTATAAAGGCCGCGTCTGCGACCGCTGCGGCGTCAAGGTCACCCGCGCGAAGGTCCGCCGCGAGCGTATGGGCCATATTGAGCTCGCGGCCCCCGTATCGCACATCTGGTATTTCAAGGGGATCCCCTCGCGGATCGGTCTTGTGCTGGATCTTTCCCCGAAGGATCTTGAAAAGGTTCTGTATTTCGCGAAGTATATCGTGATCGATCCCGGCGACACGCCGCTTGAGAAGTATCAGATCCTCAGCGACAACGAGTATTATGAGGCCGTCGAAAAATACGGCGACGATTTCAGAGCGGGCATGGGCGCGGAGTCCGTCAAGGAACTGCTCGAGGAGATCGACGTCGACACGCTCTGCGACGAGCTGAAAGAGGAGTTTGAGGAGACCACCGGCCAGAAAAAAGCGCGTCTTCTCAAGCGTCTGGAGGTTCTGGAGGCGTTCAAGTTTTCCGGCAACCGTCCCGAATGGATGATCCTCGACGTGATCCCCGTGATCCCGCCGGATATCCGACCGATGGTCCAGCTCGAGGGCGGCAGATTCGCCGCTTCGGATCTCAATGAGCTGTATCGCCGCGTCATCAACAGAAACAACCGTCTGAGGAAGCTTCTTGAGCTCGGCGCGCCGGAGATCATTATCCGCAACGAAAAGAGAATGCTGCAGGAGGCGGTCGACGCGCTGATCGACAACGGCAGACGCGGCAGACCCGTCACCGGCTCCAATTCCCGTCCCCTCAAGTCCCTGTCCGATATGCTCAAGGGCAAACAGGGCCGTTTCCGTCAGAACCTTCTGGGCAAGCGCGTGGACTACTCCGGCCGTTCGGTCATCGTGGTCGGTCCCGAGCTGAAGATCTATCAGTGCGGTCTGCCCAAGGAGATGGCGCTTGAGCTGTTCAAGCCCTTCGTCATGAGCCGTCTTGTTCAGCTCGGCAAATCCAACAATATCAAGAGCGCGAGAAAAATGGTCGACAAGGCCGGTACCGACGTGTGGGACGCGCTCGAGGTGGTCATCAAGGACCATCCCGTGCTGCTCAACCGCGCGCCGACGCTGCACCGTCTGGGCATCCAGGCGTTCGAGCCCGTGCTTGTCGAGGGCCGCGCGATCAAGCTGCACCCGCTGGCGTGCACCGCCTTCAACGCGGACTTCGACGGCGACCAGATGGCGGTCCACGTCCCGATCTCCGCGGAGGCGCAGGCGGAAGCCCGTTTCCTGATGCTCGCGTCGAATAACCTGCTCAAACCCGCCGACGGTAAACCCGTTACGGTTCCCACGCAGGATATGATCCTCGGTTCCTATTATCTGACGCTTGTGCGTGAAGACGCGCAGGGCTCCTGCAAGCTGCCCGGCAACGAGCTCAAGGCTTATTGCAGCGTCGACGAGGCGATGATGGCTTACGACGAGGGCGAGCTGGATCTGCACGCGCCGATCCGCGTCAGAATGAGCAAAGCCGGCGCCGACGGCGCGGTCTGCTGCCGCACGATCGAGACC
The DNA here is from genome assembly GCA_017429345.1 of Clostridia bacterium. Taxonomy (GTDB): domain Bacteria; phylum Bacillota; class Clostridia; order Oscillospirales; family Acutalibacteraceae; genus RGIG2774. The sequence goes on from JAFRPB010000134.1 coordinate 16,796, forward strand.
ACGCTGGGCAGGATCATTTTCAACAATCCGATCCCGCAGGATCTCGGCTTCGTTGACAGAAGCGATCCCGAGAACGAGTTCAAGCTTGAGATCGAGTTCCTTGTCAACAAAAAGATGCTCGGCAAGATCATCGATAAGTGCATCAAGGTGCACGGCATCCACACCACGTCCATCGTGCTTGACGCGATCAAGGCGCAGGGTTATAAATACTCCACCGTCAGCGGTCTGACCGTCGCCGTGGGCGACGCGACGATCCCGGCGGAAAAGAAGGATTTCATCGCCGAGGCGGAAAAGAAGATCGATAAGATCACCGCCGGCTACCGCAGAGGTCTTTACAGCGACAAGGATCGCTCCAAGCACTCGGTCGACGTATGGAACGAATGCACAAAGAAAGTTTCCGCAGCCCTGGCCGCGAACCTCGATAAGGATAACCCGCTGTTCATGATGGCGGATTCCGGCGCCCGCGGCAGTACCTCGAACATGAACCAGCTCGCCGGTATGCGCGGACTGATCTCCAACACCTCCGGTAAGGTCATCGAGATCCCGATCCGTTCCAATTACCGTGAGGGCCTGAACGTTCTCGAATACTTCATTTCTTCCCGCGGCGCGCGGAAAGGTCTTGCCGATACCGCGCTTCGTACCGCCGACTCGGGTTACCTGACCAGACGTCTTGTCGACGTCGCGCAGCAGGTCATCGTCCGCGATGAGGACTGCGGCTGCAAACACGGCCTTGAAGTCAGCGACATCACCGGCGACGACGACGACGGCGTCATCGAGCCGCTGAGCGAAAGACTGGTCGGCAGATTCCTGCTTGACCCGCTGTATAACGACGCAGGCGAGCTTGTGATGGATAACGAGCACATGCTCAACGACGACGACGCTGAAAAGATCGTGAAGGCGGGCTTCACCAAAGTCGTGATCCGTTCGCCTCTGACCTGCGAATCCTCGCACGGCGTCTGCATCAAGTGCTACGGCTCCAACCTTGCGACCAATCATGCCGTCACCGTCGGCGAGGCGGTCGGTATTTTCGCCGCGCAGTCCATCGGCGAGCCCGGTACGCAGCTGACGATGCGTACCTTCCATACCGGCGGCGTGACGCAGGCGTCCGATATCACGCAGGGTCTTCCCCGCGTTGAGGAGCTGTTCGAGGGCAGAAAGCCCAAGAGCCTTGCGATGATCAGCCGTATCGACGGCGTCGTTTCTTTCGAGACGATCAAGAAGAGCAATCACGTCGTCGTCACCAATCAGGAGGAGCAGGAGAAATACCTGATCCCCTACGGTTATCGCATCTGCGTCGTGGAAGGGCAGGAGATCAAGAAGGGCGACTGCATCACAGAAGGTTCGCTGAACCCGCACGACGTTCTTGAGGTCCTCGGCATCGACGCCGTTCAGAATTACCTGATTCGCGAGGTGCAGCGCGTTTACCGCGTACAGGGCGTTGATATCAACGATAAGCATATCGAGATCATCGTCCGCCAGATGCTCAAGAAGGTCAAGGTGCTCGACGCCGGTTCGACGGATCTGTTTGTCGGCGCCGTGGTCGACCGTTCCGACGTGAAGGACGCCGAGACCAAAGCCCGCGCGAAGTGCGAGGAGACCGGCGAGGAATTCGTTCCCGCGGAGCTCGAGCACATCCTGCTGGGTATCACGAAGGCATCCCTCGCGACGGAATCCTTCCTGTCCGCCGCTTCCTTCCAGGAGACTACGAGAGTTCTTACCGACGCCGCGATCAAGGGCAAGGTCGATAAGCTCCTCGGTCTGAAGGAGAGCGTCATCATCGGTAAGCTTCTTCCCTCCGGTACCGGCATGAAGAGGTATTCCGATGTGGATCTGATCCCCACGGACATTTCAACGCTCGGCGACTTCGCGAATTTCGACGATTAAGACCGCCGCGCGGGAACTGTATATAAAATAAATAAATATCCCGTCAGGAGCTGAAATATTTTCCGTTTCAGCTCTTGACTTTTTTTTTTCGTTATGTTAATATATCTGTTGCCGCATGTCCGGGGTGGCATTATGCCCGAAAGCGGGAAACCGCACCCACCGACAGCGAGTCTTAAATAAAGAAGGTATTTCCAGAAATGTACGCAATTATCGAAACCGGCGGAAAACAGTACAAGGTTCAGTCCGGCGATGAGATCTTCATCGAGAAGCTCGACGCCGAGGCGGACTCCGAGATCGTTTTTGACAAGGTTCTCGCCGTAGCGGGCGACGACGGCATCAAGGCCGGCGCTCCCTACATCGACGGCGCGAAGGTCGCCGCGAAGGTCATCAAGAACGGCAAGGCGAAGAAGATCACCGTCTTCACCTACAAGCCCAAGAAGAACGAAAAGAGAAAGCTCGGTCACAGACAGCCTTATACGAAGGTTGCTATCGGCGAGATCACCGCGTAATGACGCGCGCGCTTTTTGCCGTTGATGACGACGGCAATTATACCTCTTTCGCGGTATTCGGCCATGCGGACGACGGCGCGGTGAAGGGAACGGATCTCTTCTGCGCGTGGATCTCCTCCGCGGTTTATCTTACGGTCAATACCGTGTCGGACGTGTTCGGCTGCAGAGACAATCTGGAGTTTTCGGCGAAAGACGGGAATTTCCTGTTTCGGCTGCGCCGGGGCTGTCCGCAGGAGGCATATCGGCTGCTGCAGGGTCTTTCGATGCATATGAGATCGATCCAGAAGCAGTATCCCGACAAATTACAGGTCAGATCCATTAAAACATCAACTATTTCGGAGGTGCGCAAGCATGCTTAAGTTTAACGGTCAGTTATTCGCTCATAAAAAAGGTATGGGTTCCACCAAGAACGGCAGAGATTCCGAATCCAAGAGACTCGGCGCCAAGAGAGCCGACGGTCAGCTCGTGAACGCGGGTACGATCCTCGTCCGTCAGCGCGGCACGAAGATCCATCCCGGCACGAACGTCGGCAAGGGCTCTGACGATACGCTCTTCGCGAAGGTAACCGGTACGGTGCGTTTTGAGCGTCTTGACAAAAAACGCAAGAAAGTCAGCGTTTACGAAGTCGAGGCGTAAGATCCTTCAAAAAACGGAGTCTTTTCATAAGGCTCCTTTTTTTGTCGGCAGAACGCATAATTTGCCGCAATTCGGAGAAAATGGGGTTGACCGGCAGTTTGATCTTGTGATATGATATTTTTATCTGTTTATGATTTTCGAGGATGAGCATATCCATCGGCTCCGGGAGATGAAAAGATGAAAAGAAAGAGTATTCTGAGCGCGGCGGCGGTCTTTTGCCTGTCATTGATGATATACGCCGTCCTCTGCCTTCCGGTTACGGCCGGTACTGCGGATAAGAATTACACCGTCGATACCGAAAAAACCGTCGGCGTCATTCTTGACGGCGCGGCCCGGACGCTGTATGAAAAAAAGATGCTCTGCGATATAAACGGCGACGGAAAGTTCAATTCCTCCGACGCGGCTCTGATCCTGCGTATCGCGGCGAAACGGGAACAGCCGCCGGAAAACGTCGCGCCCTATGATCTCGATGAGGACGGCAGCCTGAAGTCGGCCGACGCGCGGCTGGCGCTGCGTTACAGCGCGCGGCTGGATAAATACTACTGCTTCGAAGACGAAAGCGTTCCCGTCGGAATGCTGCCGTCGGCGGACAAGGCGGGGTTTTATTATTTCTCTCCCGCCGGCGTGCGGGCGTCCGGTCTGAAAACGATCGACGGCGCTCTGTATAGCTTTGACGATTCCACCGGGCTTGCCTGCGTCGGTTTCCGGACCGTAAACGGCGCGCCCTATCATTTCGAAGCGGACGGGAAAGGCTCGACCGGCGAATACCGTTCGGAAACGGAAGAAAAAACGCTTCGCTTCGAAAACGGCGCGGCGGTGAACGGATTCCGGACAGCCGACGGAAAGAGCTATTATTACGTTGACGGAGAAAAAATGACCGACTGGCAGCAAGTCGGCGGCAAATGGTATTATTTCGGCGCGGACGGCGCGATGACGCTCGGGAAAATAACGCTCGGCGGGCTGATCTACGATTTCGGTACCGACGGCGTATCAAAGACCGGCAGAACGGGCAAGGCTCCGCGCGTCGCGGTGATCGGCGACTCGATCGTCGCGTCGCTTGCGATCTATCTTTCCGATACGTCCGTTGATTTTTACGGCAAGGTCAGTCTGCACGCGAACACGATCTTCAATAAAAAGATCTCCGGCTCCTCCCGTTATATCATCGATGAGATCAAAGACCGGGGATATGATAAGGTCATTGTTTTGCTCGGCGTGAACGATCTTACCTACGCGGACGGCGCGTGGGGGGAGATGTACCGCAAGGTGATCCGCGGTGTGAAGGAGCGCGCTCCCGACGCGGAGGTGATCGCGCACGGGATCACGCCGGTCAACGACGCGCGCGCCCGTTCGCACGGCTACGGCGACACGACGATGGCGCGCGTCAGAAACAAGAATTCCGTGATCGCGAACATTGCCTCGCAGGAGGGCGTGCGGTATATCGACGCTTCTTCCGTGATGACGGATCGGAGCGGACAGCTTCCGTATGAGGCCGCGAGCGACGGGATCCATTTCGGGTCGAAGTATTGCCGCATCTGGCTTGACTGGCTCAAACAGACCATATGACGGCGGACCGGATGATGAACACAATATGCAATGATTCTATCGGAAGGGGTCTTTGAAATGAAAAAGAAGTATATCGCGATCCTGCTTGCGGCCGTCACGCTCTCGGCGCTGTTTACCGCCTGCGGAAAAGAAACGCCCGCCGCCGACGAAACGACGCAGCCGGGCGAGGTCACGACCGCGTTTTATTACACGACGACAAAGCCGGCGCCGACTGTTTCCGCCACGGTTGAGACGAGCGCCGTGATCACGCTGCCGACGACCGGCATGCAGACCACGCTTGCCGATACGACGGCGCCGACGACGGTCCCGTTGACCGAAGCGCCCACGACGCTTCCGACGACGACCGGGTTGTACTCGGGCGTCCCGACGACGTACACGGGCGTTCCGACGACGACCGAAACGCCGACGACGACCGAAGCGCCGCCGACGACTGTCGCGCCGACCGAGGCGCCCGTCTCGAAGGGACCCGCGTCCGCCGCGGAGGCTGCGTCCGCGATCGCCGCTCACTCGGAGCTGTTTGAGGAAGAGATGTCTTCCGCTTCCGCGTCCCGCGCCATGGCGCTGTTCGGCCTTGACGATTCGGACGTCGCCGAGTGCGCCTATTATGCGGCTTCCGCCGCCGTCGCGGAGGAGATCCTCGTCGTCAAACTCAGGGACGCGTCCTCCGCCGCCGCCGTCATGGACGGCATCAAAGACAGGAAAGAGATCCAGATCGAGGATTATGCCGATTATGTCCCGGAGGAAGTGCCGAAGATCGAGAACGCCGTTACCGTAACGAGCGGCGACTACGTCGTATTCTGTGTCTCGGGCGACAGCTCTGCAGCAGCTTCCGTGATCAACGGACTTTTCTGATCTATGGTATTCAGCAGCGTTGAATTTTTAACTCTGTTTCTTCCGCTCGCTGCGCTTCTTTACTTTCTGTTGCCGGTAAAGATGCGCAACGGGCTTTTGCTCGTATTCAGCCTTGTTTTTTACGCGTGGGGCGAGCCGGTCTATGTACTGATCATGCTCGGATCGATCGTCATGAACTATCTGTTCGGGTTGGGCGTCGATCGGTTCCGTGCGCGGGAAAAAGCGAAAAAAACGGTTCTCGCGCTCGCCGTCGCGTGCAATCTTCTTCTGCTCGGCGTGTTCAAATACGCCGATTTCATGATCGGCAACCTCAATCTGATCCCCGGCGTGTCTCTGCCCGCAGCGGAGATCGCGCTGCCCATCGGTATTTCATTCTTTACGTTTCAGGCGATGTCCTATGTGATCGACGTCTACAGAACAGCCGCGCCGGCGCAGAAGAATATCCTGAATTTCGGGCTGTATATCTCGCTGTTCCCGCAGCTGATCGCGGGGCCGATCGTGCGGTATTCCACCGTGGCGGATCAGATCGTCGCGAGGCGTACGGATCTCGACCTCGCGGCGAAAGGGATCCGCCGGTTTATCGTCGGCCTCGCGAAAAAGGTGCTGATCGCGAACAACGTCGGTTTCCTCTGGTCGCAGATCTCCGTCGCGGAAGCGCCCTGCGCCGCCGACGCGTGGCTCGGCGCGATCGCGTTCGCGTTTCAGATCTATTTCGATTTCTCGGGCTATTCGGATATGGCGATCGGGCTGGGACATATCTTCGGCTTCCGGTTCCTCGAAAACTTCGACTATCCGTATATCTCCCGCAGCGTCACCGAATTCTGGCGGCGCTGGCATATCTCCCTCGGCACCTGGTTCCGAGAGTATGTTTATATCCCGCTCGGCGGCAACCGGAAGGGCGTCGCAAAGCAGGTGCGCAATATCCTGATCGTGTGGCTGCTGACAGGGCTCTGGCACGGCGCGAGCTGGAATTTCGTGCTGTGGGGCCTTTATTACGGCGTGATGCTGCTTGCGGAGAAATTCATTCTGAAAAAGCTTCTCGACCGCGCGCCCGCGTTCGTCGGGCATATTTACACGCTGCTGATCGTGCTGTTCGGCTGGGTGCTGTTCGCGTTTGACGACACGAAGGCGTTGTTCGCGTATTTCGCCGCGATGTTCGGCACGAACGGCGGTTTCGGCGCGGAAACGGCGTATCTGCTGAGCTCGAACGCGCTGACGCTGCTGATCGCCGCGATCGCTTCTCTGCCGCTCGGCGCGAAGCTTGCCGGGAGGCTCTTCGCGCGCGCAGGGAAATCACGGCGCGGCGGACGGATCGCGTTCCGCGCGGCGGAGCTCGGCTGGTATCTTCTTCTGTTCCTGCTCTCAGTCGCGTATCTCGTGGACAGCACGTATAATCCGTTTATCTACTTCAGGTTTTAAGGGGGCGACAGAATGAAAAACAGGATCTTCGTCGCCGTGTTCGCCTTTCTTCTCGGCGCGCTCTGCGTTCTGACCTTCGCGCTGCCGAAAAAGGAGTTTTCGGAGAACGAAAACCGATATCTTGCCGCGTTTCCGAAGCTGTCGTTCGAAACGGTGAGGGACGGGAGCTTCATGTCGGATATCTCGGAATATATCGCCGATCATTTCGTACTGCGCGACGGCTGGGTGACGCTCAAATCCCTTGCCGAATCCGCGCTGCTCAAAACGGAGAACAACGGCGTATTCCGCGGCAGGGACGGGTATTTGATCGACTCGTTCGATGAGAGCGCCGCCGCGGGCTTTGAAAAAAACCTCGAAGCGGCGCGCGCGTTTGAGACGGCGGCGGAGAGCTGCGGGATCGAAGTCAGAACGCTGCTCGCGCCGACGGCGGCGACGGTACTCAAAGAGTACCTGCCGAGGTTTGCCGTGACCGCCGACGGGGAAGGGCTTCTGCGGACGGCGTCGCAGACGCTTTCAGGCTTCGTCGATACCCTTGAAACGCTTTCGGCGCATAAAGATGAGTATATCTATTACCGCACCGACCACCACTGGACCGCGCTCGGCGCGTATTACGCCTATTGCGCATATGAAAAGTCCTGCGGGCGAGAACCCCTCCCGCAGGAAGCGTTCCGCCCCGAAACGCTCAGCGATACGTTTTACGGCACGACCTATTCCCGCTTCGGCGCATTTCTCGGCGTGAAGCCCGATACGCTCTGCGCTCCCGCGGCTGCCCTTGCCGCGCAGACGACGCTGACAAACGGCAAGGGGGAAACGCATACCTCGATCTATTACCCCGAGCTGCTGGACGGGAAGGACAAGTATCGGTATTTCCTCGGCGGCAACGACGGGATCCTTCGCCTGAAAACGACGGCGGAGACGGGGAAAAACCTTCTGCTGATCAAGGATTCCTACGCGAATTCGTTTCTGCCGTATCTGATCGGCGATTTCGACAGTATCACGGTCCTCGATATGCGCTATTATAACGGCGCGGTTGCGGAGCTGTTTGACAGCGAGGCGATCACAGACGTGCTGATCCTGTATAATCTGAAATCCTTCTGCGAGGATAGATATATCGGATTTATCAATCTGACGGAATGAACCCGTATCCGGCGCAACTCCCGGGCTGCGCCGGTTCTCTGCGTTAATACAGAATGTAAGGACGGTAAACGGAATGAAAATAACCGAACGGGACGTTGAAAAGCTCGCGCGTCTCGCGATGCTGGAATTTGATGAAAAAGAGAAAAGAACGCTCGCCGAGGAAATGGAGCGGATCATCGCCTTCGCTCAGACGGTCGCGGCGACGGGCGAAGCGCGCGAAGAGCCGGCGGATGAGCTCGGAGATCGGAATGTATGGCGCGCGGACGACCCGGAGATCGCTTTTTCCCGCGATGAAATGCTCGCCGCCGCGCCGTCGTCGGAGGACGGTTTTATCGCCGTTCCCCGGGCGCTCGCAAAGGAGGACTGACGGTGAGAACGCTTACGGAACGAACGCTCGCGGAACACATTGCCGCGCTCGCAGCGCGGGCGTATTCAGCCGAGGAGCTGACGCGCGCGTATCTTGACGCCGTCGTGCGGAAGGACGGGGAGCTCGGCGCGTTTCTGACGGTGCTTCCCGAGAGATCGATCGCCGCCGCCCGCAGGATCGATTCCCGCCGCGCGGCGGGGGAGAAGCTTCCGTCGCTCGCGGGGCTGCCGTACGCGCTCAAGGACAATATCTGCGCGAAGGGCGTTCGCATGACCTGCGGTTCACGATTCCTTGAAAACTATATTCCGCCGTACAGCGCGCACGTCGCGGAGCTTCTGGAAAATAACGGCGCGGTGCTGCTCGGCAAACTGAATATGGATGAGTTCGGCATGGGCTCGTCCTCGGAGCATTCGGCGTTTCACCCGACGAAGAATCCTCTCGCGCCGGACCGTGTTCCCGGCGGCAGCTCGGGCGGCTGCGCGGCGGCGGTGGCGGCGGGGGAGATCCCCTTTGCCCTCGGTTCCGATACGGGTGGCTCGATCCGTCAGCCCGCGGCGTTCTGCGGCGTCGTCGGCATGAAGCCGACGTGGGGCGCGGTCTCAAGATACGGCCTGACGGCGTTCGCTTCGTCTCTCGATCAGATCGGCCCGATCACGGGCGACGTGCGGGATAACGCGCTGATCCTCAACGCGATCGCCGGCCGCGACGCGCGCGACGCGACTTCGCAGGCGCGAAAAACGCCGGATTACACCGCAGAGCTTGAAAAAGACGTCCGCGGGCTCCGACTCGGTCTTCCGAAGGAGATCTTCGGCGAAGCGATCGACGCAGAGGTGCGCGCCGCAGTTCGGAACGCGGCGAAGCGCTTTGAGAAAGCGGGCGCGGAGATCATTGAGATCTCCCTGCCGTCGATTGCGTACGCGCTGGCGGCGTATTATATCATTTCGAGCGCGGAAGCGTCGTCGAATCTCGCCCGTTTCGACGGGGTGCGCTACGGCAGACGCGCGGAAGAATATACGGATCTTACGCAGCTTTACGTGAGATCCCGCTCCGAGGGGTTCGGCGACGAGGTCAAGCGGCGGATCCTGCTCGGGACCTTCGTTCTCTCCTCGGGCTATTACGACGCGTATTATAAAAAGGCGCAGAACGCGCGCCTTGTCATAAAAAAAGATTTTGAGAGCGCTTTCGGCGTGTGCGACTGCCTGCTGACGCCCGTCGCGCCGACCGCGGCGTTCCGTTTCGGCGAAAAGCGCGATCCGCTCGAGATGTACGCGGGCGACGTCTGCACCGTGCCTGCCGGTCTTGCGGGGCTGCCCGCGCTTTCGATGCCCTGCGGAAAAACCGGCGAGGGGCTTCCCGTCGGCATGCAGCTGATCGGCAGACGATTTTCCGAGCCGCTTTTGTACCGTCTCGGCGTCGCTTTTGAACGGGAAGGAGGCGGAACGCGTGAAAACGGTTGACGGATATGAAGCGGTGATCGGGCTTGAGGTCCACGTCGAGCCGAGCACGAAAACGAAGATCTTCTGTTCCTGCCCGACGACCTTCGGCGCGCCGCCGAATACGCAGGTCTGCCCGGTGTGCATGGGGCTTCCCGGCGCTTTGCCGACGCTGAACGGAAAGGTCGTCGAATACGCCGTCAGGGCGGGGCTTGCGCTGAACTGCGGGATCGCGCGGAGATCAGGACACGACAGAAAGAATTATTTTTACCCGGATCTGCCGAAGGCTTATCAGATCTCGCAATACGATGAACCGCTCTGCGCGGGCGGGTGGATCGAGATCGAGACAGGGGAAACGAAAAAAAGGATCGGCATTACCCGGATCCATATCGAGGAGGACGCGGGAAAGCTGATCCATGATGAAAAAAACGGAACGCTGATCGACTGCAACCGTTGCGGCGTACCGCTGATCGAGATCGTCTCCGAACCGGATCTGCGGTCGGCGGAGGAGGCGGAGGCGTATCTGCGCGCTCTGCGGAACACGCTTCTTTATATCGGCGTTTCCGACTGTAAAATGAACGAGGGCTCGATGCGCTGCGACGTGAATCTCTCCGTACGCAAAAAGGGCGAAACCGCGCTCGGCACGCGCACGGAGATGAAGAATATCAATTCCTTCCGGTTTACTTCGCGGGCGATCGCGTATGAATATGAGCGGCAGGTCGCGGCGCTGCTGCGCGGGGAACGCATCGTGCAGCAGACGCGCAGGTTTGACCCCGCCACCGGCAGGACCGAGACGATGCGTATCAAGGAAGAGGCGGACGATTACCGATATTTCCCCGAACCGGATCTTGAGCCGATCACGCTGAGCGACGCGTATATCGAAACGCTTCGCGGCGCTCTGCCCGAGCTCCCGGACGCGAGAGAGCGGCGGATCGCCGAAGAATACGGGCTGCCGCGCAAGGACGCGGCGCTGATCGCCGAGGACAAAGCGGCGGCGGACTGGTATGAGGCGGTCGCGAAAAAAACAGAGTATCCCCGCGCCGCCGCGAACCTGCTGCTGGGGGATCTGTTCCATATGAATACGGCGGACGAATTCAGCAGTCCGATCGATCCCGGCTGTATGGCGGCGCTCTGCACGCTGCTCGGCGACGGAACGGTCAACAACCCCACGGCGAAAAAACTGCTGGAAAGAATGTACCGCGACGGGATCGATCCCGTCGCGGCAGTCAGGGAAGAACGTCTGTCCCAGATCCGGGACGGCGAAACGCTCGGGCGGCTCGTCGCCGAGGCGATCGCGGCGAACCCGAAATGCGCTTCCGATTTCAGGAACGGAAAGACTGCCGCCGCGAAAACGATCGTCGGCGCGGTGATGAAGAGCACCGGCGGCCGCGCCGACCCCGCCCTGACCGCCCGGTTGACGGAGGAGATGCTCGGTAAATTCTGATTTATCGGGATGTATTTTTCGCGGATATCGGGGATCGGGGATCGGATATCGTGCCGAAACCGCGGCTGAAATCGTAAAAATTAACGCTGCGAATTCATCAAAGAAAAGAATAATAAAATCCACAAGCACGATTCGCGAAATCCGATACCCGATATCCGAATTCTGATTTATCGGGCAGCTTTGCTGCCCGATAAATCAGAATTTATTCAGCTTCACAATAATCGTAAACACGCCGTCGGCGCAGCGCGTCATGTGCTCGCCGTGGTATTTTTTCGCGGTGTCGATGATGCTGCGAAGACCGAAGCCGTGATTCATGCCGTCTTTTTTATCCGAGACGAAGCTTCCGTTGACCTGCTTCGGCGCGGCGGCGACGGGATTCGCGCACGAGATCACGATATAATCGTCTGTCTTCGCGATCTTGAGCTTGATATACTTCTCTTTGCCTTCGGGGATCTTCGCGCAGGCCTCCAGCGCGTTGTCGAGGGCGTTCGCCAGAATGATGCACAGATCCATCGGCTCCGCGAACAGCTCTCCGTCGAGCTTCGCGATCTCAAAGCTCGTCGCGACCTTGTTTTTATGCGCGGCGGCGAGCTTGTCGTTGAGGATCGCGTCCACCGCGGACTGCCCGCTGATCGTCATGAACGCCGCCTCGTCCACGGTGTTCATCATGGTTTTGATATACGCCTTCAGCTCGTCGTATTTCTCCGTTTCTACAAGGGAATTGAGCACGACGAGCTGATTCTGCATATCGTGCCGCAGCTCCCGCATGCGGGTATAGGAGCTTTCCAGCCGTTCGATGGATCGGCTCTGCATCTCATCCTGCTTTCTCTGCAGCTCGTACTGCCGCAGCTGCTCGGCGCTGCGCTGCGAGCGCGCGAACAGCGCGAAAACGAGGATGTTGATGAAAAACAGCCCCGCCGCCGCGACGACGATATATCCGTAGATCGAAAGCCCCGGCACGTTGTATTCCGCGCCGTTGACCGTGACCGTCGTCACGCTGCTCCAGACGCGCGCCTCGGCGGGCATCGCGTCGACGTAATACTGAAATACCGAGAGCACCGCCACCGTGACCAGCGGCACCGCGAGCATGACGAGCCAATAGCGCAGCGCGAGCTCGAGCGTTTTGCGCCTGAGAAACGCCGAAAGCAAAAACACCGTGAGCATCAGAAACAGCTTCGGCACGATAATGCGCAGAGCGGAGAAAAACAGTGCGCTGTCAAGGCCCGTAAAGAGCGAGGTCGGCAGCATCGAGATAAAGATATTCGCGAGAAAATTCGACAGCGAGAGGCCGAGTCCCCACAGAACGAAATAAAGCACGGCGTTGCGGACGTTGCCTTTATACAGAAGAAACAGCATCGAAACGACCAGCAGCACTTCCGCCGCGGTCTTGATGGGGTAGTTCGAGTAGATGAAGTTGATGCCGAAAAGCGCCGCGGACGCGAGTACGATCACAAGCGCCTGCAGATACTTTTTGTTGAACCTCTTTTCGAAAAAACTGTCCATCAGGATCACCGAGAGAAGGATCTCGATGATCGTCGCGAACGCGTTGATAACGGTAATGATCATGGCTTATCTCATTGTCCAAAGATATGCGTCGCCGACCGCCTTGCGGTGTTTTTTGCTCACGGGCAGCGTTTCGCCGTTCTTCAGCAGGATCTCCGTCGGCGAAAGCTTTTCGATACGCGAGACGTTTACAAGATAGCTCTGATGGCAGCGCACGAACATCCCGCCGAGCTGCGGTTCGATATCGTCGAGCTTCGCGTATGTCTTGTAATTCTCGCGGTCGAGCGCGATGCGCACGACGCGTTTGCTTGACTCGAAATAATTGATGAGCCGCGGGTCGAGCTTCATTTTTTCGTTGCCGAACTGAAAGGTGAAAAAGGTCTGCGCGCTGTCAGAGATCTCTCTGATCGTATCCGACAGCACCCGGTCGAAGCCGTATTCCAGCTCCGTTTTCATCAGGTAGCGGAACGCCTTGACCTCGTAGCCGCGGAATACGTATTCCGCGGACGAGGTAATAAAGACGATATATACGCCGTCGTCTTTTTCGCGGATGCGCTTGGCGGTCTCGATCCCGTCGGGGCCGTCCATCTTGATATCCAGCAGGATCACGTCGAAAGGATGCGCGTCCGTCTCGTATTCCCGCGCGAGCTCCGCGCCGCCGGTAAAAAGACGGATATTCGCGTCGAGATCTTTTCTTGCCAGAAGATCCCGCGTTTTCCGGTCGAGCAGGTCGAGCGTCGGTTTCTCGTCGTCGCAGATCGCGATCTTCAGCTTCTCCATTTTATTTTACCTTGATTCTGAAGGTCTTGATCTCGAACGGACGGAACGAGGAGGCGAAGGATTTCTTGTCGGCGCCGATTTTTACGGGCGTCTCGTTCTCTTCCATCATATCGCATTCCCCGACCTCTTCAAACTGCAGGTCGGTCGAGAAGATACAGTCGCGCGCGCGCATGTTCCAAGTCTCGTAGGCGCGCACGATCAGCGCGTCGCTGTCCTCCGCTTTCTTTACGGTTTCGATTACGATATTGTCCCGGTTGCAGGAGATCAGCGAGAGCGCCGCGGGCAGCTTGCCGCCGCCCTTGCCGACGACGCATTCCGCCGGCACGTTCAGGTCGTAGCCCTGCAGGACCACGTCCGAAGACGCGACCGGACCCGCGTGCGGATAGATCGCGTAGGTGAAAAAGTGCGTGTAACCCAGATCCTGCCCGTCCTGCGGCTGGTTCTGCGAACGCAGCAGCGAAAGGCGGATCCTGCCGTCCTTGATATTATAACCGTATTTGCAGTCGTTGAGGATCGACACGCCGAAGCCGTTGTCGCTCATATCCGCCCACTTGTGCGCCGAGGCTTCGAACTTCGCGAAATCGGCGACGGTATTGGAATGCGTCGGGCGCTCGATGTTGCCGAACTGGATATCGTAGGTCGCCTTCTCCGCGTTCACGTCCAGCGGGAATTCCGCCTTGACGATGGTGCTGCGCTCGTTCCAGTCGATCTCGCTGCGCACGTCGACGCGCTCGTCATGATTGTAGAAGATCAAAAGCTGTTTGACGTGAGAGTTCTTGAATTTGCGCGTGATCTCGAACACCGCGCGGACGGGGCCGTTTTCGAGCAGACGTGCGCTCTGTACGTTGTCGACGATCTCGCTCTTCTCCTCAAAATAGGCGTTGGTGTTCCAGTTCTTGTCCTGATACGGACGCTCCTCGAAGGCGATGATGCGGTTCCAGACTTTTCCTTTGGGCACCGCCTCTCTGCGAAGCATTTTGCAGTAGAACGAGGAGATCTCCATCTGATCGGAGAACGTCACGTCGTAAAATCTCGTCTCGATATGATTGCCGTTGACGATCGCAGTCCCTTCTTTGCCCGGATCGCCGGGCAGCAGACGGAACGCGCGGTAGCCCTTTGCGGGCAAACCCTTTGCGAGAAATACCGTTCTGCCGTCGTGGGTCTTCTGCTGCGGCAGGGGGGCGCCGTCATCGCCGCAGATACACAAACCTTCGGGAATGCGCGCGCCCGTCTCAACGGCGCGCTCGCAGGCAAAACCGATCGTGTTGAACACCGTGACGCTTTCGCCGTCGATATTGACGGCGGCGGCGATGCGCTCCGCGGCGTCCGCGAGCAGGTATCTTCCGTCCTTGATGATCTTCTCGTACTGTTCTTTCGAGTCTTTATAGACCGGCGCGATCGAGGAACCCGGGATGATGTCGTGGAACTGATTCAGAAGAATGGTCTTCCAGCCCGCGTCGATCACGGTCTTCGGGTATTTCGCGAAATCCCGGTCGAGCAGAACGCTCGCGAGAGACGAAACGGACTCGACGTCCTGATACAACAACTCCGATTTGCGGTTGAAACGCTTGTTGATCGCCTGCGCGGTCAGCGTGCCGCGGTGGTACTCAAGATACAGCTCGCCGCGCCATTTGTTGAGTCTGCGGCTGCCCGAAACGTCCTTTTCGAGCTTTTTGAAGAACTCGCCGGCGAACTCGAATTTGACCTTCGGCACGCCGGGGATGCCTGCGCGCATGCGAAGCCCAGCCTCGATCATTCTCTCCGCCGTTCCGCCGCCGCCGTCGCCGTGACCGTAGCAGACCAGAACGTCATTGTTCAGATCCTTGTTGGAATATCTCTGCCAGGAGCCCATCACCTGATTCGGCGACAGGTCGCTGTTGTAGGTCGTCATAAACCAGCCGCGCTTTTCGGCGTTGTAGCTCTGCGCGGGGGAGAAGTGCGAGAGAATCTGTGTGCCGTCGATGCCCTCCCAGATGAATGTGTCGTAGGGCACTTTTGTGTATTCGTTCCATGAGATTTTCGTCGTCATGAAATATTTGATTCCGCAGCCCTTAAGAATCTGTGGCAGCGCGCCGCTGTAACCGAATACGTCCGGCAGCCAGAGGATTTCGCAGTTCTTGTCGAATTCGTCGCGGAAAAACCGCTTGCCGACGAGGAACTGGCGGATCAGCGACTCGCCCGAGGTGATGTTGGTATCTGCCTCAACCCACATACCGCCTTCGATTTCCCATCTGCCCTCGCGCACGCGGCGTTTGACAGTTTCGTAAATTTCGGGATAGTCCTGTTTTACAAATTCATAGAGCTGCGCCTGTGAGGAAATGAAGCGAAAATCGGGGTATTCATCCATCAGGTTGCTCATCGAGGCAAAGGTTCTCGCCGCCTTATCGCGCGTTTGTCTGAGGCGCCACAGCCACGCTACGTCGATATGGCTGTGGCCGATCGCCCAGACCGTCGCGTCCTCAGCGTCCGCGCCGAGCAGCTTTGTCTCGATATACTCGTTCGCAGCGAGCACGCTTCTTTTGAATTCCGCGTCGGCGGGCTTTGACAGATCGAGGATATTGCACGCCTCGGTCAGCCCCTTGACAAGCCTGATGCGCGGCTCGTCGTCGGGACCGTAGAGGTTTGCCGCCTCCAGAAGATTATGCAGATGGTAATACAGCCGCTTCACGTCTTTGTCGATCACGCGCAGCTCCGCGTGCAGGAACATTCTGCCGCGGTAATCGTGGTCGTCGGAATAGGCGTTGAGATGGATCTTCAGTTTCTCGCCGCCGATCGCATCTTTGAGCACGCGGATCTCGCTGTGGTTCTCGTCCATGCCCGAGACGGCCTTGCCGTCGACAAAAAGAATGAACTGCGGGCGGGTGGAGCTTGTCCACGAGCCGTTGTCGGACGCCCAGACGGCATAGTAAACGTCCTTGCCCTTGAATCGCTCCGGCACGTGCGCGACTTGTCGGAACCAGCAGTAGACTTCTCTGCCGCCCCAGAGCTCGTTGTCGCCGTCGTAATCTCGCCACTCGCCCTCCTTCATCGCCGAGGCGGGATATTGCCCGTCGCGGATCTGAAAACCGACGACCGGCTCGCGGTCGACGATCAGATACCGCGCGCGCAGCTCCTCCTTGATCGCGCCGACGCGCTTGGAAAGCATAAAACGCTCCGAATTCTTATCGACAAAAGGCTCAATGTCAAAAAACGCCATAATAAAACCTCCGAATATATTATTTTATCATATTTTACAATAGGCGGAGGTTTATTGCAAGTGGTTTTGGTAAAAATATTTAGCCGGTGGATTGTTTTGCATTTTGTGTGTTGCGCCGATCGTGTGCCCGGCCGGGCCGCGCGGCAAAGCCGCTGCGGTTGCCGCTAAAAACAGTCCACCGGACTGTTTTCTTCACGCGTCAATTGCGTGTTGCGCTGATCGTGTGTCCGGCTGTTTGCTGCCGGCTGCCGGTTGGCGGCAGTGTGGGGAGTGAAGAGTGAAGAGTGAAGTGTCGGAAGTCGCTTCGCGACTTGATTATAATGTGGCTGGTTGCCCGTTCACTGTTCACCGCTCACTGTTCTCCGTTCACTGTTCTCCGTTCACTGTTCACCGTTCTCTGTTCTCCGTGTATATATTTGCCCCACCGGAGCTCGAAGCTCGGAGTTCGGAGCTCGAAAAATAAAGAGTAACGCACGGCGTTCCCATGCGTTCTCTCATCCCTCATCCATTATCGCACATCGCTCATCCCCGCGGCGAAGCCGCTCATCTCCGCTTCCCGCTCTCCGCTCTCCGCTCTAACTAAAGATCCCCTTAAGCCCGCCCGGTTTCGGCGGTTTTCTGACCTGCGGCTTTACCTCGCAGCAGATCAGGATCGTATCCTCGCCGATGACCGAGATATCCTTCCATGAAAAACGGATATCTCCCTCGCTTTTGCCGAAGCCGAGCATTTTCTGTCGGCTGAAAATGACAAGGCAGGTGATCGCGCCCGTTTCGGTATCGAATTCGATATCGCCGATCCTGCCGAGCAGGTCGCCGGTGCCGATCTCGACGACGTTTTTTTCGCAAAGCTCCGTTATGCTGCAGTTCATATGACTCACCCATATCCAGTATATGCGATCTCTTCGCGGAAATATGACGCGGTTTTGCGGCGAAAATTCCGTTATGTATTGCAATAAGCTGCAAAATGGTATATAATAGTTAAAATCTATGAATATGCTCATTATGCATCGCACATTTCACCGTTCGCTTTTCACATTTCACATCTCACATCTCACATTTAACATTTCACATTTCACATTAAATAACAGCGAGGTCTAATATGTTAACGGATGAACAGCTGTCCGTTCTGCGCGATATTCAGGACGTGGAACTGAAAATACTGCTCGAGCTTGACAGGATCTGTCAGAAATATGATATCAAGTATTCGCTGAGCGGCGGCACGCTGCTCGGGGCGATCCGGCATAAGGACTTTATTCCGTGGGACGACGATATTGATATCGATCTTAAACGCGAGGATTTCTATAAGCTGATCCGTCTGCTGCCCGAGGAGCTTGGCGAGGAATATTCCTTTGTGAACTACGACGAGTTCGGCGGCCGCTTCTGCGATTTCATTCCCCGCATATTTTACAACAACTGCAAGGTCGTGAATTCCTTCAGCCTCGACGACGGCAAGACGAATATGGCGGAAGACAGCCGGCTGGATAAGATCTTCATTGAGCTTTACTGTCTTCACGATACGAAAAAAGGTATTGTCGTCAAAACGCAGATCTTCCTCGTGAAGACCGTATACGGGCTTGCGATGGCGCACAGAAACGGCATCAAGCCCTCGGAGCGGTATTCCGAGCTTCAGAAGGCGCAGGTCGGCTTTTTGCGGACGGTCGGCAAATATATCCCGATGAAGACGCTGGCGAAAGCGTATGAAAAAATCGTCAACGCCGTGAAAACCGGCAGGGGAGACGCTTATTTCAAGCCCTCCGTACCGCTTTGGGTCGAAGAAAACAATATTTTCCCGAAGGACTGGTTCGACGAGTTCGTGCGCGTCCCGGTGCGGCAGTATATGGTATACGCGCCGCGTCAGTATCTGAACATGCTTGAATCTCTGTACGGCGACTGGCAGAGCCTGCCGCCGGAGAAGGACCGCAAGCCCGACCACTTCAAGCTGGAGGGCGTGGAGATCTGGTGAGAGCGGCAGTCGGCAATCGGCAATCGGCAATCGGCAATCGGCAGTCGGCAATCGGCAATCGGCAGTCGGCAATCGGCAATCGGCAATCGGCAGTCGGCAATCAGCAGTCGGCAGTCGGTGATCGGCAATCGGCAGTCGGCAGTCGGTGATCGGCAATCGGCAGTCGGTGATTAAATTAGACTGATATCAGCAGATCAATGGGATTGTTGGTTTTATAGGAAGTTGCTTCCGCAATGGTTTTATTAAAACGGATTGATTAATTAAAAAAGGAAACCAGAAAAATGCAGAGTTACAAAGATTTGGATGTCTGGAAAAAATCAATGCTTCTTGTAAAAGAAGTGTACATTCTTCTTAACAGACTGCCGAAATCCGAGAATTATGGATTGTCGGATCAGATGAGAAGATCTTCGGTATCAATTCCTTCCAATATTGCAGAAGGATATGGCCGTCACTCCGCAAATGATTATATCCGTTTTTTAAATATCGCAAGAGGATCAAAATGCGAATTGGAAACTCAAATTGAAATATGTATGATGCTGGGATTTCTTTCTGATCAAGAATCAGAAGTTGCTTTGGGACTATGTGTTGACGTCGGAAAAATGCTCAATAATCTTATCAACAGGCTTAAAAAGGATTAAAAAGCGCTTATTGGAACACTGTTGATCGGCTTTCTCGGGGCGTCGGGCAACCGGCACGATTGCCGATTGCCGACTGCCGATTGCCGAAATCATTTTTAAAGGAGAGAGTAAAAATGAATATTGCAATGATCATGTCCGGGGGCATCGGCAAGCGTTTCGGCGCGCCGATCCCGAAGCAGTACACGAAACTCAAAGGCCGTCCCGTGATCGACTACGTGATCGAGACCTGCAAAAAATCAAAAAAGACGGATAAGATCCTGATCGTCATCGACAAACAGTGCATGAAGTATTCGGATATGCTTTCCGATCCGGAGCTCGATTTCGCGCCCAACGGCAGAGAGCGGCTTGAATCGGTGAAGAACGGTTTCGATTATATCAAATCTCACTACGACTGCGCGAAGGTCGTGATCCTCGACGCGGTCGCGCCGTTCGTCTATCCCGAGCTCATCGACGATTATTTTGATAAGCTGGGCGAATACGACGCGGTCATCACCGCGCAGAAGATCACCGGCGCGCTGGGCAACGTCAATTTCGATCCGCTCGACAGAGAGCAGTTTTACGTTACGCAGTCGCCCGAGGGCTTCATATTTGATAAGATCAACGCAGTGATCGACACGCAGTTCCCCAGCCAGGAGCTGGCGTGGCAGCTTCCCAGATCGACGAAAAAATATCTGAATTTCGATTTCAAGAACAACCTGAAGCTTACATACGATTTTGAGCTGCAGTACGCCGAATTTTACATGGATTATCTCGCGTCCAAAAATCTCGGCTCCAGCGCCCGCATCATCGATTCGAGCCGTTTTGTCACGGAAGGGCTTCGCTATTTCCTGCTGCGTCTGCGGCCCGAGGAGACGCAGAGGTGGATCGACAACGTCGCCGCGGAGTACAACCGGTTGAGCGAAAAATGGGGGCTCGGCTCATTCATCCCGTCGCAAAGCTCGCGGTATGGGCTTGTGCTGTTCGCGAAAAGTGAGAAATACGGCGACTGCGTTGTGAAATTCATCCCGGATTTCGTCGGCCGCTATCAGACCGAGGTCGATTCCTATCGGGAACTTTCCAAGGGGTATATGTGCGAGCTGATCGATACCGACGACCGCGCCGGGGCGATGCTTCTGAAACGGATCTCGCCCGCGAAATACGCGGATTTCAACGACAATATCCGCCTGACGGAATTCTTTGATACCGTGGATAAAACGATCCGGTCGGTGAAAACGGTCGAGAAACCGGAGCGGTTCCTTGATTTCTTCGACGATCTGAAGGCGAAGCTTGCGCATCTGGATGAAGCGCCGTTCTGCCGCGCGGAGATCGGAGAGCATCTTCAGCACTCGATCGAGCTGTACGAGCGGTATTTTTCCGACGCGCCGCTCTATCTCTGCCACGGCGATCTGCACGCTTATAATGTGCTTCTGGGCGAGGATCACTATTCCGCCGTTGATCCCATCGGCGTGATCGCTCCGCGTGAGCTCGAATTCGTGCGCTTTATGCGCAACGATATTCTGAATATCCGCTCCTTCGGCATGCGCGAGCGTCTTGATCTGCTGCTCTCGTATTTCTCCCGCTGGACGGGCAGAAAGAGCCTTCTTCTGTTCCTTTATATCGATACCGTGTATGTGACGTATAACTGCACCTTCGAGCACCCGACGGACGAGCAGACGAGATACAATCTCAAACTGATCAAGGTGATCCGGAAGATGATCGAGCAGAATATGATGGAATGACCGCGTCAGCGGTCATTCAGGGAGGAAGCAGGAAGGAGGAAGGAGGAAGTTTGGAAGTCACTTCGTGACTTGATGAAAGACAGAAAACGTGAGATTCCGGATCCGGAACATAAAGAAATGCTTTGTTGTCTGATTAAGAGGATATTCTCTCCTTTCTCACATCTATAATCGGATACGGGCGTCAGCCCGTCCGAACCTCCTCCCTCCTACCTCCTCCTTCCTACTTCAACAAAGGGGGTGCCTGCATGGCAGAAAAAAGAAAATACGCGGGCATTGCGTCCGATATGATCTTCAGCATCGCGGGCGTCGTCGTGCTGAACGCGGTGATCCAGCTTTTCATCTATCCTTCGTTCAACCGCACCCTCGGCGCGGATAAGTACGGAGACGCGATCACGGTGATGTCCATGGTCGCCGTGGTCGGCATCGGCTTCGGCATCGCGCTGAATTATTCGCGCATGGTCATGAGCACGAAAAAGCGCGACGTGAAGGGCGATTACAACATCTTCCTGCTGATCGCGTGGGCTCTTTGCGTGCCCGCGGCGTATCTGACCGGGAAGCTGTTTCTGAGCTCCTACACGTTCACCGAGCTCATATATATTTTCATCCTGATGATCGTGACCGTCACGCGGTATTACAGCGATGCGGAATACAAGCTGAATATGAATTTCAAGCGGTATTTCGTGTTTTATCTGTGTATAACGCTCGGTTACTGCGCGGGAATGCCGATCTTTTTCAAGACCGGCAACTGGTTCGTGCCGCTGATTATCGGCGAGGTCGCGGCAAGCGGCTATACCGCGATCTTCGGTAAGCTCTACCGCGGGAAGCTGCTCAAACCGAGCGAATTCTTCCTTGAGGATTTCAAGAGCGCGGGCGTGCTCTCGCTCTCCTATGTTGCAGATACTGTGATCCAGAACGCCGACCGGCTGCTGCTGAGCCTGTTCTTCAAGGACGGCTCCATGGTCACCACGTTCTATAATTCCGCCCTGATCGGCAAGGTCATCGCCCTGCTGACGACCTCGCTCAATTCCGTGCTGATCGGGTATCTGTCGAAATTCGAAGGGAAGCTCACAAAAAAATTCTTCAACCTGATCGCCGCCGCGCTTCTGGTCGTCGGCGCGCTCGCGACCGCGGCGTGCTTCGTCGTGTCGCACATTTTTATCAAGCTGTTTTATCCGGATCTGTATGAGGCGTGCCGTCCGTATTTCCTGATCGCCAACGCCGGGCAGGTATTGTATTTCATTTCGAGCACGATCCTCGTGGTCGTCCTGCGCTTCGCGCCGGAGAAATATCAGATGTACGTCAACGTGCTTTACGCCGCGCTGTATCTCGCGGTCGTGCCCGCGATGACGCTGAAATTCGAGATCTGGGGCCTCGCGCTCGGCATTCTGATCGTGAACCTGCTGAAGTATGTCATCGTCTATGTGATCGGCATCACCCAGCTGGGCAAACGCCTGAAAGAGCGCGAAAACGAAGTCGTCGAGAAGCAGGATTTCGATGTGTTTGTTCGGTAAATTCTGATTTGCCAGACAGCGAAGCTGTCCGACAAATCAGAATTTCGGATATCGGATCTCGCGGATCGTGCTTGTAAAATCGGCTGTTCTTGCTCTTTTTCGATTTTAAAGAGTTTATTCTATGATTTGAGCCGTGGTTTCGGCACGATATCCGATCCCCGATCCCCGATATCCGCAAACAAAAGACCTCGACAAATCCCCCTTTCCCGAAAGGAGCCGACGATATGATCGACATAGTTCAGCTGCTGTACGACGCGGTAAAGCCCGTGATGCAGACGTGGAACGAAGACGGGATTTACGCGATCTCGTTTTTTGTCTATTCCAATGAGGCGTATGAATATCGCGGCTTTCGGAATGTGCCGATTTTTGAAATAAGCTATAACACCGAGTCGGACTGCCCCGGTGCGGAGCTGGATTCCGAGGAGCGGTGGAATTACGCATTCTGGCGGCAGAACACAACGCCGATCATCTCCGAGGGCGAGCCGAATCCGCTGACCGACGCGCTGTTTGACTGGTACGCCGGACAGGGCATCGACAATATCGGTTTTGAAGATCCCGATACGATGTATGACGGTTTCATGATGTATGTCGGCAGCGGTCCGGCGGGCGAGAAAGAATTGGTCGATCTTGCGTCGCAGGTCGCGCTGCGCCTGCGGCAGGAAGGATTTGTCGATGAGCATTTCGGCGCGGGGATCCCTGTTTTGATCCACGGGCTGGAACCGGTTGACTATACACTGGAAGCGACAAGTCGCGCGAATCCGAATGGCGAGGCGGACCAATATCTGGAATTCTGGGGTGCTTCCTCGGAGCTATTCCCGGGAACGGATCGTTTTGAAGCACTGTCTGCCGATGAAGACGACGACTTTGAACCGAAATTCGAGCTCATGGATATCCCGATGAAGCTTCTCGTGCAGAGCGGGCTTGTCCGTCCGGACTGCACGAAAGACGAGTTTTTCGACGCGCTCCGCGTACTCGGTCTCAGTGAAGAAGAAATCGAGATCCTGAAATCAGTCAACACAGATAATTGATTCCGCATTTTGATAATTACATTTCTATAATCAAATCGCGCAGCGATTTCCGACACTCCACTCTTCACTCTTCACGTTTCACACTTTCAGAACGAAAGAATCATTCCAGAGGAGGTTCTCCTTTGAACGTCATCAACGCTCTACTGTCCCTTGAAACGTCACACGCCGTCGTTGACCGGTCCATGAGTCCGATGTTTTCGAACTTCGGGCTGTGTTTCGACGCGCAGAGCGCGGCGGGGAAGCTCGTTCTGCACTACAACCGTTTCACAAGGACGCTCTGGGAGCCCTTTATCGACTTCAGCGGCGCGGGAGAGGTCCGCCCGACCTTCGCCTCGACGCGTATTATAAATGAAAATACAGACTGCGAGATCGTGTTTTACGATACCGACGCGTTCATCGTCTGCGGCAGGACCGCAGCGGCGGCGCGTCTTTTTTGCGTCCCGGACGCGGCGCTCGGCGAGATCTGGACGGCGTACCGGGATGAAAAAACGCTGATCCTGCAGGGCTATTCCGAAAACGGAGACGCGCGCGACCCCGACAGATACGCGCCCGTCGCCTGCGGTGTCCGCGTTCTGCGCGGGACGCTTTCCGCCGGGGCGGGGGAGACGCTGATCTTGCCCGAAGAAGACGGCGGCGTCCTGTTCGCGGTCGTCTGCCGTGTGCTCGACTTTGAGATCGATGAAATAAAAGACCGTCTTGCCGCCGCGCCCGGAACGGCGGAGGTCGCGAAAGAGAAAATGCGCGCGTGGGCGGAAAACGCCGCGGGAGGCATTGATTTCCTGCCCGAAGACGATCGCACGCGCAGCGCGGTCCTGACCGCGGTATCAGGGCTTCTGATGAACCTGACCGCCGCGCCGGGAAACCTCGCGGGGTATCTCTCCGCGTTCCCGAGCAGGGGAGGCTATCCGACGCATTTCATGTGGGACAGCGCGTTCCAGAACCTCGCCTATGAGCTTATGAGCGGCCGCGTCGCGGCCGATACGCTGCTGCTGCTCGCCCGCTGCGCCCGTCCCGACGGCAAGATCCCGCAGTTCAACTGCTCGACCTGGGAGCGCCCGCACGAGACGCAGCCCGCGCTGCTGGGCTGGGCGGCGAAGCGGTATGCCGAGCGTGTCGGAATAGAGAATCTCGCTCCCGGTTTTGTCGAAACCATCTATGACGCGCTGAGCCGCAACAACAAATGGTGGCTGACGGGTCGCGCGACGAAATACGGCCTTATCTATTGCCCGCACGGGCTGGAAACGGGGCAGGACGATTCGCCACGCTTCGACGACGGGCCTGTGATCGCGGTCGATATGAACAGTTATCTTCTTTCGCAGATGCGCGCGGCGGCGTATTTCGCTTCTCTCGCGGGTGATGCGGAGGGCGAAGCGTACTGGAACGCGGAGGCGGAGCGATTCGGCGCTCTGATGATCAAACACCTTTACGATCCGGAGAAAAACCTGTTCTTCGACGCGGATCTCAATACGGGCAGGCCGCTGTCGCTTGTGACGCTCTCATCGCTCATTCCCCTGTGGGCGGGCGTTCCGTTGCCGGAGGAAAAGATCCGCGCCATGATCGAAGATTATCTGCTCAACGAAAAATACTTCTTCGGCGCGGTGCCCTTCCCGAGTGTCGCCTACTGCGAGGAAAAATACGAACACGCCCACTGGTGGCGCGGCCCGACCTGGATGCCCGTCGCATGGCTGATGCTGGAGATCCTTGAAAAATACGGCTATCAAACAGAACGTGAAACTGCCGCGAACCGGCTGTTCGATATCATGAAAAAGGACGGCGAGCTGCACGAGCTGTTCGATTCGCAGACCGGCGAGGGCTTGGGCTGCGCCGAGCAGGGCTGGACAGCCGCGATCTTTCTCCGCCTGGCGGCGGAGAAAGAATGAGGAATGAGGAATGAGAAATGAGGAATGAATGACGGGGGCATTGCCCCCGTACCCCCGATTATTAAAGGTAAGATAAAAGAAATGAATGAAAATATAATTACTGTAAAAAGCCGACGATTTTCCATCAGGATCGTTAATCTGTGCAAACATTTGCGTGAGAGAAAAAAAGAGTATATTCTTGCGAATCAATTAATGAGAAGCGGAACGAGTATCGGCGCAAATATTACAGAAGCAGAATATGCGATCAGTAAAAAAGAATTTCTTGCCAAAATGCAGATCGCTTGGAAAGAATGCAAGGAAACAGAATATTGGCTGGATTTATTATACAACACCGGATATCTGAATGAAAAAGAATACGGATCCATAAAACGAGATTGTGACGAACTGGATCATTTGCTTTCCTCAATTACACGAACCACAAAAGAGAACCTGTTTTCAAACGAATCATCCTGATAGAATATCAGTACGGTGTTTTTTATCCCTTTCACCATAAATCAATAAATCTATTAATCAAGTCGCGCAGCGACTTCCGACATTCCTCACTCCTCATTCCTCATTCCTCATTATTCATTAGTGTATTATAAATATAAATAATCTAAATTTGATGGGACTGATGTTATGACCAACAATTCCGCCTCTCTCCCCGCAAAGATCAAAAGCTTCGCTTCCGACGTGAAGGCGCACTGGAGCAAGCCGAAGGAAGGCCGCTACGTCACCTACCGGGAATATCTCGATATTTTCGCGGGCGTCGGCAGCAACTACGCGGGCTCGAAAACGCTTGAGTATATCGCGTTCTGGTCCGGCTGCTACCTGATGATGTACCATTACAAGCTGCCGTACCTGACCTTCTCGGTGATCAACATCATCAACATGCCGCTCGGGTACATCTGGGCGCTGGTCTGGTGGTACGTCTGCGACAACCTCGGCTTCCTGCCGAAGAAGCAGGAGCGAAAATGCTATCTGTTGTATTTTTCGCTCGCCGTGATCGGGCTTGCGATGATCATCTTCAACGTCGGCGACCTGTTCAACCAGTCCGGCGCGTTCGTGCGGTATCTGGACGGACTCGAGGGCATCAATGCAAACTCCGCCTTCAAGATCCTCGGCACGCACCTTCTGTACACCGGGTGGGTCGGCGCGCGCAACATCTTCTGGCGCAAGAAGCTGATCCCGAAATTCGGCAGATACAAATACTGCCTTTACAGCGATGTGGTGCCGAAATGCATCATGGTCATCCTGATCGGCTGGCTGCCCTTCTATCAGATCGAGGACGTCGTCACCCGCGTTTGGGTCGCGAACCTGCTGTTCGCCTGCTACAACGTGTTCGGCTTCGGCAATCAGCTCGAGATGTGCACGCAGAATATCAGCCCTAACACGCAGGAGCGCATCCTGATCCGTACATATCCCGTCAAGCTCTCGCACCTGTTCCAGTCGGTCTTCGCGATCATTCTGCCCGCGATCATCGGTATGCTGCGCTACAAATGGGCGGATATCAACGTCTTCCGTTACGTGATCCCGGGCACATTCATCGGCTTCGCCGCGCTGACAATGATCTTTATCGGCCGCATCAAGGAGCGCATTCCGCAGCCGCCGCTTGAACGCAAGGTGCAGATCAAGTTCTGGGACGGCATGTTCGGCGTGCTGCACAACAAGTATAAATGGGTGAATACGATCGTCGGGCTGATCGATTCGCTCGGCAACGGTATGCTCGATATCACGGTGATCCTGTATCTCTACACCTTCCGCCTGACCGGTCTTTCCTACAGCCTGATCGTGGCGCTGGTTTCCTTCGCGGGAACGCCGCCGGATTTCTTCACGCCGTTCTTCATGAAGCGGTTCTCCTATAAGCAGGTGATGATCTTCTATCAGCTCTCCCGCGCGGCGGGCAACGCTGCGATCGTCTGCGCGATGCTCTTCTGCGGCGACCGCGTGGCGCTCTGCGGCACGATCTGCGTGGCGGTGCTGTTCTTTATGGAGATGACCAAGACCGTGCCCACCTCGTTCGGTCACGATATGGATATCCGCATCAACGACTATCAGATGTATCTCTCCGGCGAGCGTCTTGAGGCGTTCTCGGGCGTGTTCGGCTGGTTTACCGGGCCCATCACGTCCTTCGTCGGCCTGATCATTCCGCTGCTGCTTCTGCGCTACGGCTTCAACAGTAACTGGGACGTGCTGTTTATCGACCAGTCGAGAACGCACATCATCGTGATCCCGATCATCATCGACATCATCGGCTACGTTCTGATGACGATACCGTATATCTTCTGGGATTACGACAACCACAAGCAGAATCAGGTCATGGCGGTGCTCAAACGCCGCGCCGAGGTGACCGCGGAGAAAGAAGTCCCGCCCGAGGCGGACGGCGCGCTTGAGGCGGCGGAATAAGGAGGCGAGCGATATGAAAAAGAAGAATAATACCGAAGCCCCCGAAAAGAAAAAAATCAATCAGAACGCGGAGGAACAGATCGAGCTCGATATCCCCGAGGATGAGATCTGGACCTATAAGATCGACGGGCTCGCCGCGCCGCACATCAATAAGCCGTATAAGAACTACGCGATGAAAAAGGCGCTGTTCATCGTCGTCATCGTCGTCGCCGTCGGGCTGTCGATCTATTTCAGCGTCCGCGCGGTCTCGCAGCAGACGTTCAAATATACCGAGCTGGAGGACGGGACGTTTGAGTTGTATAAATTCAGCAACAACGGCAAGATCCGGGAGCTGACGATCGATTACGTCTCCTCGGTCGTATATGCGGATAAGAATTCCGAGGCGGCCGAAGGCCCGTTCACCATCGAGGCGGACGAGTCGAAGCCCGTCACGACGATCCGTGAATACGCCTTCAACTGCGACGAGACGCTGCGCACGGTCTATATCGGCAAAAACGTCAAAGAGATCGACGGTAAGAGCTTCTATACATGCCGCGCGCTGCGGAAGATCGTCGTCGACCCCGAGAACGAGTATTACTGCGATATCGACGGCGTGCTGTTCACGAAGGACAAAAAGACCGTGATCTGCTGCCCGATCGCCCGCAACAAGGATCAGAAAATGAGCTTTATCGAGGAGCGGCTGATCGACAAATACGGCTTTGCGCAGACCGTGGAGGTCCTGTCCTCTTATCTGAACGAGGAAAAACTCGACGGTGAGAACAAACAGCAGGCAAAGCAGCAGCTGTTCGCGGAGCTTCGCGAGGCGATGATCGGGGACGACTGGGATACGGTCGTCGCGATCGTCGACCGTATGATCGAAACGCTCGACTCCGAGGACAAGGAATCGGAAAACGCCATGTATGACGAGCGCAACCGTATGTGGGACTCCCTCAAGATCGAGAACTGGGAGGAAGCGGACCGCGAGGAATTCGCCGCGCGCGCCCTCGTTTTCCGCCTGCCCGCCGAGACCGAGACGGTCGGCATGCTCGCGTTCAACTATACGGATCTCGAGACCGTGTATCTGCCGGAAGGCCTGAAGACGATCGAGACCCTCGGCTTCTTCCGCGCGACCGCCCTCAGGGAGATCATTACCTTCACCCCCGACGGGAGGGAATATCCCTCGCTCCCCGACGGACTTGAAGAGATCGGCTCCGACGCGTTCAGCTACGATCAGGAGCTGACGTACGTATATATCCCCGCGAGCGTGAAGCACATCGGCCACCACGCGTTCTGGGATTGCGTCTATAATAAGGACGGCGGCCTCGCGGGCCTTGCCGAGCTCAACGTGCAGGCGTCCGAGAGCGATTTCCACAAAAACACTTCCACCGGCGACGACTGGAAACCGAAGTACGATTATATGCTGTTCAAAAAAGCGGTGGACGTTGTGTATGAGGCACAGAGGTAACTTCCGATTTCGCGGCGAAGCCGTGAAATCGGAAGTTCGTCCCGAGTCCCGAGTCCCGAGTTCCGAGTCCCGAGGCGGTCGTATTTTACTCAAGATAATAAACTTAAAACCAAGGAAAACCTTATTTTTTCGATATTTTGTCAAGGCGCACATTTTTGCCTGATGTATCTCGGGACTCGAGACTCGGGACTCGGGACTTCATCGGCAAATCAGAATTTGCGTTCTTGACAAACGCCTCACAATATGCTAAAATCAAACTGCATAGGTGAAAATGCATAAAACATTTCTGGAAGGATGTTGAATTATGGGTAAATTCGTAGTAAAAACCACAGCGAGCGGCATTAAGTTCGATCTGAAAGCGGGCAACGGCGAGATTATCGCGACCTCCGAGGTCTATTCCTCCGAGGCGGCGTGCATGAACGGCATTGAGAGCGTCAGGAACAACTGCGTCGGCGAGATCGAAGATCAGACCGTCGAGGGCTTCGAGACCGTCAAGCATCCGAAATTTGAGGTTTACACCGACAAGGCCGGCGAGTTCCGTTTTCGTCTTAAGGCGAAGAACGGCGAGATCATTGCCACTTCCGAAGGCTACAAGGCGAAAGCGAGTTGCCTGAATGGCATCGAGAGCGTCAAGAAGAACGCGCCCGAATCGCCCGTGGAGAAGATCGACTGATCCGTTTATTCCCGAATCCCCGCCCGGAGCGCTGCTCCGGGATTTTTTGTTGGCGTGAAGTCGTTGATAGTTGCCGGTTGTTGTACTGCGTCGGTGAAGTCGTGAGGTCGTGAAGTCATGAAATCGTGAGGTCGTGAAATCGTGAGGTCGTGAATGGCGAATGTAATATGTGAAATGTAGAGATGTACTGCTTGCTTTATACTTTTTATTTTTCATTTTCACTGCAGCGCAGCCATAACAATCTTTATTTATCTTGGCGCACGGCGTAGGGTTTGCTGTCGCCAAACGCAACACGCAAAGCGCAACACGATCACAAATCTCGGCTCTTCGACCGTCGGCCGTCGACCGCAGACCGCAGACCGAAAACATCTCCGCTCTCCGCTCTCATCTCCTCTCCTCATTTCTCAAAAAAAAATAAAATTACTACTTGCATTTTCAAAACTTCCATGCTATAATAGCTCGACAACTCATGCGGCATGAGTTTTTTCGTCCTGCGCGAAAGCGTCCGGAAAAATGACGAAAGCCGCAGAGGATTTTGAAAGGAGAAAAACTATGTCAGTCATTTCAATGAAGCAGCTGCTTGAAGCAGGCGTGCACTTCGGTCACCAGACCAGAAGATGGAACCCGAAGATGGCTCCGTACATCTTCACCGAGAGAAACGGCATCTACATCATCGACCTTCAGAAGACCGTGAAGAAGTTCGACGAAGCGTATATGTTCGTCCGCGAGGTCGCGGCGTCCGGCAAAGACGTTCTCTTCGTCGGTACCAAGAAGCAGGCGCAGGATTCCATTAAGGAAGAAGCGATCCGCTGCGGTATGCCGTTCGTCAACGCCCGTTGGCTCGGCGGTATGCTCACCAACTTCACTACCATCAAGCTGCGCATCAAGAGACTCGGTCAGCTCAGAGCCATGCAGGAGGACGGCACCTTCGATATGCTTCCCAAGAAGGAAGTTGCCAAGCTCCAGCTCGAGATCGAAAAGCTCGAGAAGTTCCTCGGCGGTATCACCGAGATGAAGGGTATGCCCGGCGCGATGTTCGTCGTTGACCCCCGCAAGGAGAGAAACGCGGTCGCCGAGGCCAGAAAGCTCAATATCCCGATCATCGCGATCGTCGATACCAACTGCGATCCCGACGAGATCGACTATGTGATCCCCGGCAACGACGACGCGATCCGCGCTGTCAAGCTGATCGCCGGCGCCATCGCCGACGGCGTCATCGAGGGCAGACAGGGCGAGCAGAACGCTCCCGCAGAAGCCCCCGCAGAGGAAGCCGCGGAAGAAGCAGCTGAGTAATTGTTAAATTAAAGTCAGCCCGTCTCAAAACGGGCTGATTTGCAATCATAATATTATTTCAGGAGGAAAAAACAATGGCATTTACCGCAAAAGACGTCGCCGATCTGAGAGCAAAGACCGGCGCAGGCATGATGGACTGCAAAAACGCGCTGAAGGAAACCGACGGCGACATTGAAAAAGCGATCGACGTTCTTCGTGAAAAGGGACTTGCAAAGGCCGCCAAAAAGGCCGGCAGAACCGCCGCGGAAGGCGTTGTTCTCGCATACAGCGACGATAACGGCGCGACTGTGCTCGTAGAGGTCAACTCCGAGACCGACTTCGTTGCCAAAAATGAAAAATTCCGCGACCTTGTTCTCGGCGTCGCCAAGACCGTTGCCGCGAACGATCCCGCTACCGTTGAGGAGCTTCAGGAAATGACCATGGTCGGCAAGGACGAGACCGTTGCCGCCGCGTTCCAGGAGGCTGTCCTTTCCATCGGCGAAAATATGCAGATCCGCCGTTTTGTCCGCGTGACCGATCCCGCCGTTACCTATATCCACGGCGGCGGCAGCGTGGGCGTTATCGTCACCTTTGACGCTCCCGCCGAGGTCGTCGGCGCCGACGCGTTCATCGAAATGGGCAAAAACGTCGCCATGCAGGTCGCCGCAATGAGCCCCGAGTATGTCAGACAGAGCGAAATCCCCGCCGAGGAGCTGGCGAAGCTCAGAAACATCACGATCGAAAGCGCGCTCAATACGCCCGATTCGCTTCCCAGACCCATTCTTAATAAGGTTATCTCGAAGGCGATCGAGGACGGTCTTCTCAGCGAAGCCGATCTTGCCGCTTACGAGGCGGAGAAAAACAACAAGTTCCTCTTCAATTTCCTTTCCAAAGAAGCCGTCGCAGCGTTTGCGGGCGTCGCCGTTTCGTTCAAGGAAACGTTCCTGGGCGACATGATCTTCAACAAGGCTGTTGAAGGCCGTATCGCGAAGCAGCTCAAGGAGATCTGCCTTGAGGATCAGACCTACGTCAAGGACGACAAGTACAACGTAAAGGGCTACGTCGATTCCGTCGCGAAGGAGCTGGGCGTCAGCATCGCGATCAAGAGCTTCTACCGCTATGCCAAGGGCGAGGGCATCGAGAAGAGAAACGACGATTTTGCCGCCGAGATCGCTTCGATGGTAAAATAATCCCCACAGCATTCAACACTTCGGAGAAGGCTTTCCGCCTTCTCCGTTTTGCGCTTATTTGAAACGCCGTGATTTCGAAAAAGGGAGGCGCCGCCATGTCGGAGCTGCTACAGAATCTGAATCCCGCGCAGACCGAGGCCGTCACGACGACCGAGGGCTTTGTGCGTGTGATCGCGGGCGCGGGCTCGGGCAAAACGCGCGCGCTGACGCATCGCTTTGCTTATCTTGTGAACGAGATCGGCGTGCTGCCGCGCAGTATTCTCTGCGTGACCTTTACCAACAAGGCCGCCAACGAGATGCGCAAGCGTATCCACAATCTCACCGGCGACAACGATACGGGTTATATCAACACCTTCCACGGCTTCTGCGTGTCGATCCTGCAGGAGGACGCGCACGCCGTCGGCTATCCCGAAAGCTTTCTGGTGATCGACAATTCCGATATCGATCAGATGCTCGCGGTCGTCTATGAGGAGCGGGGGCTGACGCTGCGCGATATGACCTTCGCCGACGCGCGGGATATGATCGAGATCCAGAAGCTGTTCGCGCATCCCGATTATTTCCTCGATATGATCGAGCTCTCGCTCGAGGCGGTCAAGGAGAAATACGACAACGCGACGAATACGAAGGATATCATCTTTTACGGATATCTGTATCAGGAAAAGAAGTGCTTCGCCCTTGATTACAACGACCTGATCATCTTCTCGCTGTATATTTTCGACAAAAACGAGGACATCCGCCTCAAGTGGCAGAAACGGCTCGAGTATATCATGATCGATGAGTTTCAGGATATCGATCAGCTCCAGTACCGCCTGATGTGCGCGCTCTGCGGGTATCACAAGAACCTGTTCATCGTCGGCGACCCGGATCAGACGATCTATACCTGGCGCGGCGCGGACGTGAAATATCTGCTGGGCTTCGACAAGGCGTTCCCCGGCGTGAAAACGGTCATGATGATGCAGAATTACCGTTCGACGCCGCAGATCCTGCGGGCGGTCAATTCGGTGATCGACAAGAACACCGACCGCATCAAAAAAGAGCTGATCCCGATGCTGCCGGACGGCGATAAAGTGCTCTGTCACCACGGGAAAAACAGCGAGGACGAGGCGGGCTGGATCGCGTGGAAGATCGGCGAGCTGACTTCGCAGGGCGTTCCGGCGAAGGATATCGCCGTTCTCTATCGCGCGCATTACGTTTCGCGCAGCATTGAAGACGCGCTGCTCAAGGCGAAGATCCCCTATACGATCTATTCGGGCGCGCAGTTCTATGACCGCCGCGAGATAAAAGACGCGCTCTCGTATCTGCGCATGGTCATCCTGCGGGACGATCTGTCGTTCCTGCGCGTCGTGAACGTGCCCAAGCGCAACATCGGCAGGCGGCGCGTTGATTTCCTCAAGGAGAAGGCGGCGGCGGAAAACAGCACGCTGTATGAAGCGCTCGTGCGGCATCTCGACGACGAGATCTTCAGGGGCACGAAAGCGGCGTCCTTTGTCGGGCTCGTCGAGGGGTATGCTTCCCGCACCGGCGGCAGCGTGTCGGAGCTTTTATCCGCGATCCTCAACGAGAGCGGCTACGAGCGGTGGCTGCGCACCGAGGGCAGCGGCGAGCGGCTTGACAACCTCGCCGAGCTCAAGCAGTCGGTATACGATTACGAGACGACCTGCGGCGAGGAAGCGACGCCGAAGGATTATCTTGCCCACGTCGCGCTGTTTACCAATAATGATACGCCCGAAAAGAGCGATAAGATCAAGCTGATGACCGTGCACGCGGCGAAGGGGCTCGAATTTCCTTACGTCTTTCTCTGCGGCATGAACGAGGGCGTGTTCCCCTCGCGCAAGGTCAGATCCGTCGAGGGCATGGAGGAGGAGCGCCGCCTCGCGTTCGTCGCGATGACCAGAGCTCAGAGGATGCTGTATCTGACCGAGGCGGAGGGGCGCAATCTCGATTCCTCGCCGCGCTATCCGTCGCGCTTCGTGCTCGAGATCGACCCCGACGACCTTGAATATACGAGTCCTGTGCGCGAAGAGCTGATCAAGGACGCGCGCGAATACATTGCCGCGGCAAACACTTATCTTTTCGGAGCGAAGCCGCTTGCGCTGTTCTCTGTCGGCGACCGGGTAAAACATCCGATCATGGGGGAGGGCGCAGTCGCGGCGGTCGATACGGACGCGGGCGCTTATCTGATTGCGTTCGACACGGTCGCGACGCCGCGGAATATTTCGTTCCGCGCCAAGCTCGAAAAAGCGTAAAATCATAAGCATTCGCGAGCAAACGCCGAAAAAACGAAGCTATTTTGATTTCGTACTCTCCGACTGAACCGAAATAAACGAAAAAATAAAAAATCATTCGCAAGAAAACGGAAGAAAAACGGAGATATTTAAAGAAATTCAAAGAACGCGTCTGTTAATTCAAAAAAATGCAAATTTTTTCTTGACATTGCGAAAGCAAAGTGATAATATATTGCGGTAACTCAAAGATACATTTCGGAGGTCAAATCAATGTCTACGTTTATGCAAAAAGCGGGCGAAGTCACCCGCGACTGGTATGTGCTGGACGCAGCCGGCAAGCCCCTCGGCAAGGTCGCCGCGGAAGCCGCCGTTCTTCTGCGCGGCAAGCACAAACCCACATTCACCCCGCACGTCGATTGCGGCGATCACGTCATCATCGTCAACGCTTCTAAGGTCATTCTGACCGGCAAAAAGCTCGATCAGAAGATGTACTACCGTCACACCGGCTATATCGGCAACATGAAAAAGGTCAAGTACAGCACGCTCATGCGCACCAAGCCCGAGTTCATCGTGACAAAGGCCGTCAAGGGTATGATCCCCGACAATACGCTCGGCAGAGCTGCGCTCACCCGTCTTCGCGTTTACGCGGGCGAGGAACACAAGCATCAGGCGCAGAAGCCCGTTGCGAGAGAGTTTTAAGAGGGAGGCTGAAATTAATGTACGAAGGTAATCCTTATTTTTACGGCACCGGCAGAAGAAAGAAATCCGTCGCGCGCGTTCGCGTATATCCCGGCACCGGTAAGATCATCATCAACGACAGAGATATCGACGATTATTTCGGTCTTGAGACCCTCAAGCTCGTCGTCCGTCAGCCCCTGAACGTCACCGATACCCTCGGCAAGTTCGACGTCATCTGCCGCGTCAACGGCGGCGGCGTTTCCGGTCAGGCCGGCGCGATCCGCCACGGTCTTGCCAGAGCGCTCGTCCAGTTCGACGAGGCGCTTCGTCCCGCTCTCAAGAAGGCCGGCTTCCTTACCAGAGACCCCAGAATGAAGGAAAGAAAGAAATACGGTCTCAAAGGCGCCCGTCGCGCTCCGCAGTTCAGCAAGAGATAAAGGCTGTTTTATCGCGCTTTTACCGCTCACCCCGCGTGGGCGGTATTTTCTTTTATCCGAACTGCGGCATCCTCGCGGCACAGCCGCTGCGGTCGAAGCTGAAAACATGCCACCGGCATGTTTTCTAAACGCTTCGACAGTTCTCGAAGAGATAACAAACCCTTTACAATGCTCAAAACCCCAGGAACCACAACGGTTTCCGGGGTTTTTTCTTTGTCTTGTTTTGTCCCAATTTGATGTTTTAAAAACGATTTTATAGGGGACAAACAGGGGACAAATCGCTTTTTAAATCGCACTGCGGGACAAATTTCGGGACAATTTTTGAGCTGATTTTCTCTCGATTTTGAGCGATTTCGAAAAATGATGCCGTGAAAAAGTGCACAATGAACTTTTTGACTTGTTTTGTCTTGATTTGATATTTTTAAAAACTAATAAAATCGTTTTATTGCCCTTGAGTAGTCTTGCCGGATTATTCAAGGGCTTTTTTTCCGTCAGATTTCACGAAATTTAAATTTGTGCAATTTGCATATGCCCCGAAATAGGGGGGGTAATTCCTTAGTAAGTGAGGGGACCTCTCAATAGAAGAGAAAACCTCACGGAACTTTGAAAACTGAATAGTCAGATCATCGGGTACGTTAATCAAACTGATGAGCCGCTCAGCATGTACGCATTTGCGAGAATCCAGTGCTGTAAATATCGGGTTGCTCCTGATATGGCGATGACAGGTTTGAGGATAATGATACTTCTTAAGTAACCACTGATTAATTCGCATCTGAAGATTCGGCACGCACCTTGCTTGCATCTTTCCCGTCATATCGCCCAAAAATCCCTTGAAAGGCGACAGCCTTCCTGCGGTCTTTTTGAACA